>DATESD010000035.1:0-5940 GCA_035270985.1 Bacilli bacterium
CCCTATTTCATATCCTAATGCTTTATAAAAAGTATACGCCATAGCTCCACAAATTAATATTTTATCGGCTTTATTAATTAAATTTTCAATAACAGATATTTTATCACTTACTTTTGCTCCGCCTAAAATAGCAATGAATGGTCGAGTAGGATTGTCTACAGCATTTCCAATAAAGTTTATTTCTTTTTCCATTAAGAATCCGGCAACAGCTTCTTCAATATTTGTTGCAATGCCTACATTAGAAGCATGTGCTCGGTGAGCAGTTCCAAAAGCATCATTAACAAAAATATCCCCTAACGATGCCCAGTATTTACCTAATTCTGCATCATTGTTAGATTCTTTCTTGCCTTTTATATCTTCAAACCTTGTGTTCTCTAACATAACAATGTCGCCGTTATCTAGCGCCATAATTGCTTTTTCTAACGTTTCACCTCTTGTTTCTGAAACGAAATTAACAGGTTTATTTAATAATTCCGCCAATCTTTTTGCTATCGGCGCCAAACTATTACTAGCCTTATCGGCTTCTTCTTTTACTCTTCCTAAGTGAGATAATAACACTATCTTCCCGCCTTGTTCAATGGCATACTTGATTGTTGGTAGAGCTTGGACGATGCGATTATCATCCGTAATTTCTCCCTCTTTCATCGGCACATTAAAGTCAACTCTAATTAAAACGACTTTCCCCTTTAATACTACATCTTTAATTGTCTTTTTATTCATTTTTTTCTCCTTTTAAAATAACATTCTTTCTCGAACGATATCGATATCTATATTATTATCTTATAATTAACAATACCATAACCGTAAAAGCATTAAATTCTTTTAGATCACTAGTAAAACTTTTACTAAACTATTATACCACAATTTTATCTAAAAGTATAGGTTTTAGAGTACTATTTTTGTGCATAAAACGTTATCTTTTTTACCGTTTTTATTATTTCTTTAAAGTATTTCATTTTCTTGTTTATTAACAATGTCTCCCCGTTTTTAAAGATCACGATTGTTTTACCGTTTTTATTTTGGTATTCTAAAATATTAAAGTAATTAATCCAAATATTGTTTATTGCTCTAATCTTAAAAAATAATAATCTGTCATTTATATAAAGGGGGACATTATTACTTCTATTAACTATTTTTGCTATTACTTCTATTCTCCCTTTTAAAGTGATTAATTCTTTTTCACAAACGCGATTCAAAATTTTTTTATAATTACTAGCGATACTCCTGATTCCATTAAAATCATAGACAATTGTTTTATCAATTTCTTCGACAAAGTACAAAGTAAATTCATTCATAATCTACCCCTTGTCTATTGTAACAAATCTAAAAACTTTATTATAGATGTTCCCTTTGAAAAAAGATTGAAAAAAAGAGTCCTTGCGGTCTCTTGTATTTTCATTAATTATTTTTTTAAAAACCTTTTTTGGCTTTCTTCAAGATCTAGCCCTAAATTGCCGCCTGGGTTCATAATATTATCTGGATCAAAATGATTCTTTAACGCTTTTAGTATTTGATACTCATTTGGACCAAGTTGCCCTTCAAGCCATGGACCGAACATTTTTCCGATTCCATGATGATGGCTCATTGCTGCGCCTGATGCTTGGATGGCATCTAGAAGCCCACTATGATAGCTTGTGAAATCCTCAATATCATGCATTTTAGCAATGAATATAAAATATAGGTTTGCTCCTTGCGGATACACATGGGACATATGTGATGTACAAACGGTGTTTGGTCTTGATTTACAATAGGCTCTAACATTCTTATATACTTCTTGCATGTTCGACCAATTAACTGCGCATTCCAAAGTATCGGTCATGATACCGAAGTCTTGCATCGAATCGCGAAGGTATGGATCATTAAACCTACCCGATTCCCAAGCTTTGGTAACCATTCCCGTTAAATTCATTCCTTTATAACGGCGAGCAATTTTTCTAATATTCTTCGCAACATTGCGAGAAAAACCTTTTTCTCCATCAGTGAAGCCTAAAAACAAACACTTTTCCATTGGGTTTAAACCTTTAATAGTGAAGAGTTTTGCTAGAGGACTTTGGTCGATTCCATATAACCTCATCATAATATCTGTTTCTTCGTGATCTGACAAACGGAAGACAGAAGCATTTCCCGCTTCACATTGCATCATTTCCCGCGCCGCTTCTTGAGCAACTTCCCAATTTTTAAACATATATGAAAAGCGAACACGATTTTGTGGCGCATATCTAAACACTCTTAAAGTAACTTCGGTCAAGATTCCAAATGAGCCTTCAGAACCCATCATGATATGATTTATCGATGGACCTGTTGCTTCTCGCGGATAATTTGAAGTAATGATGTTTCCTTTAGGTGTCGCGTATTTTTGGCACAAAACCAAGTCTTCAATTTTGCCATAATATGTACTGTTTTGTCCGGCACCTCTTGTTACAACCCAGCCACCAACCGTACTATATTCAAACGATTGGGGGAAATGACCGCAAGTATACATTCTTTTAGCCTTAAACAGATGTGGAGCATCATGCAAAACTTCTTCTAATCTAGGCCCACTCATCCCTGTTTGCACAGTAATTGTTTGGTCTATTTCATTAAATTCAATTACTTTATTATATCTTAAGCGCATATCAAGAGAGATTCCTCCTTTCATGCACTCTACTCCTCTAGTTACGCTACTGCCCCCACCATAAACATAAACAGGTATTTTGTGTTCCGTAGCATAAGCAACTACTTCTTCGATCTCTTCTCTTTTGTCAGGATAAATAACGACATCCGGGATATTTTCAACAATCTTTTTTCTTAATCTTAAAAGGTCATACATTGTCTTTCCGTAGGCAACACTTAATCTTGAATAATTATCGGTTCTAACAAATTCTTTGCCCATTATTTTTTCTAAAAAAGCAATGTGCTCTGGAGCTATCATAACAGGAATATCATATTTGACTTCTTCTAGACCTAATGATCCATCATATTCTTTAAAATCTTCATCTGTCATGTTGAAGATTTCTTTCATGTATTTATATAAGTTTTCTCGAGGGACTTTCCTAAAATTAGGGTCACCCCATTTGAATATCGAACGATAACTTTTTTTTGGTGCTGGTTCTTCAAACCATTTTGGCTCGAAATCTTTATAAGGTTTCATTTTTTCCTGCTTTCTTTTTTTCCATTGCTTTCATTTTTGAATATAACGGTTTTAGTTGTTTATATATTTTGCTATATACTTCATAATATATTTCTTGATAGATTTTATTGTTTTCTGGATTAGGGGTAAATACTCTAACGTATCTAACCATATTAGCAATCGCTTCGTGGTAGTCTTTATAGACTCCCAGAGTAACAAAACCAACCATTGAACTTCCTAAGCCGCAAGCTTCATATGTTTGAATTCTTTTTACAGGAAGGCCAAACAAATCAGCTGTTATTTGACAAATTTCATCGCTTTGCGAACCACCACCGGAAACTGTTAAATACTCAATTTTGGTTTTCATGCGTTTTTCGACAGCTTTCATGCCCTGATATAAGGCGTAGCCAATGCCTTCAATTATCGCTCGATAAATATGTTTACGAGTATGATCTGATGTAAAGCCGATAATAGAACCTTTTGCCTCCGGGTTCTTCAACATCGGATCCCAAAATGGTTGCAAAATTAATCCTTCTGAACCTGTCGGTACATCTGCTAACATTTTATTTAGAATAGATTCTGGTGATATTCCTAGTTTCTTCGCCTCGACTACTTCTCTTTCAGCAAATTCTTTTTTGAACCAACTAATCATCCAAAAGCCGCGATAAATTTGTACTTCTGGATTGTAGTATTCTTTTACTATTCCCGGATAAGCTGGTAAGAAAGTATCTGGTTCAACATAGCGCTTTGTTGAGAATTGAATTGTTGCGGTCGTACCAAAACTTAAAGAAGCCACATTTTCATCTAAAACACCGCAACCTAAGGTCTCACAACCTTTATCAGAGCCTGTCGCTATTAACGGCATCCCTTCTTTAATTCCAGTCTCCAAACTAGCCTGCTTGGAGATTGTTCCTAAAATGTCTCCCGGATTCACTAAGTTAGGTAATTTATCAAGTGGAACACCAAACACCGGGAACGTCAAGCCACTCTCTTTTTGCCATGTTTTATTTTTATAATCAAAAGGAATATGAGCCACTTGATTAGCATATGAATCAACTATTTTTCCGGTTAAAACATAATTCAAATAGCCACTAAATAATATATATTTATCTGTATTTTTCCAAATTTCTGGTTCGTTTTCTTGTAACCAATTACTCTTAGAAACTTTCCTTTGTCCGTCAAGAGCATCTCCCATTCCTACTAAATTAAAAATTACTTCTTGTTTTTTAGGAAGTGGCTTTTCACACTTTGCCTTTCTTTGATCCATCCATACTATTATATCTCGTAACATATTTCCGTCTTTATCAACACAAATATTAGTATCGCGAATCGTTGTTGTTGTTACTGCGGCAACCATTTTTACTAACTCCGGATTGTTTTTGTGAATGTTTTTCGAAACAGTAGTAAAAGCTTGCCAATATACTTCCCATTTTTGCTCAGCATAACCAGGTTTCCGAGAAAAATAGGGCTCAAAATATTCTTGTTCTTTCGCTAGGATGTTTCCTTCTTTATCAAAAATCAATCCTCTAATGCTTTGTGTTCCACAATCAAACGTTAAAACCAATGTCTTTTTTTCCACTTTCTTCTCCTATTTGACTAACTATAAATACTATTTAATTTTTTTTACTCCCTTCATTATATACTATTTATTTTCTTACATCAACACTACATATTCTATAATCATATTATTAACATGTTGTTTATATGTCTTCCAAAACAACTCTTATTTCTGTTGGCTTTTCTGCTTTTGATAAATCAAATTCTACTCTTTCCATTTCTGGAGGTTTAAGGTAGTTATATTTTTTCGTAAAAATAATTTTATCATCACAATATATTAACAATTTCTGATTTTCATATACGTCCGCCGCCCGGAAATAAAGTGTTATTTGCCGTCTTTCTTTATTAAAGTTTATTTGCGAGGGGACCGTATACATAACTTTATCGTTGGTTGTTATTTGAGCTAACTCGCTTGCGTTGGTTATTTCTTTCTTGGCAGCGTTTTGACCAGCAATTTCTCCGCTCTCTGATACATAATCAACTAAATCATTGACATGCAAAGCGTTGCCACAGCAATAAACGTTTTCGACACTTGTCATTAGTGTCTGGTCACAAACCGGACCCTTTGTTTTCGGATTTATTTTTATACCGATACTTTCTGCTATTTCGTTTTCGGGAATTAATCCGACCGATAAAATCAAAGCATCACATGCTATTATTTCCTCTGTTCCTTTTAACGGTTGCATTTTGTTATCTACTTTGCTTATCTCAACGGCTTCGAGACGATCCCTACCGAATACTTTTGTTACCGTATGGCTTAAAAAGAGAGGGATGTTGAAATCTTCTAAGCATTGAACGATGTTTCTCGTTAATCCACTCGGCGTGCTTTTAGCTTCATAGACACCAATAACCTGACCACCTTCAAGTGTTATCCTCCGCGCCATTATTAAACCAATGTCGCCACTTCCCAAGATTACACATTTTTTCGTTGGCATTTCTCCGAGAATATTTATATAGTATTGTGCGGTTCCTGCTGTTAATACTCCCGCCGGACTCGTGCCATGAATTGCTACTTGTTTAGCCGTTCTTTCCCGACAACCAGTTGCAAGAATTATTTTTTCCGTTTCAATTTGCCTAATTCCTAGGCGGGTTACTAAGGTCAAGGTAAAATTATTTTTATTTTTAATTATTTTAGTTACATAAGTTAATAGACTAATTTCTATTTCTAAGGCTAATTCAGACATTTCTTTATCAATATATTCGGGACCACTTAATTTTTCTTTAAAGCGTTGTGTGCCAAAGCCATCATGAATACATTGTTTTAAGATTCCTCC
>DATESD010000036.1:0-6617 GCA_035270985.1 Bacilli bacterium
AAACGTTAGGAATGTTGCTGCCTTATATTTAGCCTGTGGCCTTAATCCCGAAAGATTAGTTTTATTTATTCAATCAGAAGTTACCGCTCATATCGAATTAGGATATGCGATGCAATCGCTATGCTATATGGGAGAGTTAGAGCGGATGACGCAATATAAAGATAAGTCTGCTAAACAAGTCCAAGGTATTACTTCAGCTTTGTTTACCTATCCGGCCCTAATGGCAGCCGATATCCTGCTATATGATGCAAAATTTGTCCCTGTTGGTGATGATCAAAAGCAACATTTAGAATTAGCACGTGATTTAGCCATTCGTTTCAACAATCGCTATGGTGAAACTTTTGTCGTTCCCGAGCCCTTAATCCCGAAGAAGGGAGCAAGGATAATGGATCTACAAGACCCTAGCAAAAAAATGGATAAAAGCAGCGATAATGAAAAAGGATGTATTTTTTTGTTAGAACCTCTAAACAGCATTAAAAAGAAAATCAAAGGTGCCGTCACCGATTTAGAGACCTGTGTTCGTTTTGACAAAGAAGAGAAACCAGGAATTTCTAATTTAATGACTATCTATTCAACGATCACTGATTTATCTTTTTCTGACATTGAAGCTAAGTATGCCGGCAAGGGATATGGCGATTTTAAAAGCGATTTAGCGGAAATTGTCGCTTGTGAAATTGGAACCGTTCAAGAAAAATTCAACCAAATAATTAATTCTAAAGAGCTTGACGATATCCTCGACAAGGGGAAAGAAAAAGCGAATCTAATCGCTAGCAAAAAAATAGACAAAGTCTTTAAAAAAATAGGTCTTGGTCGTCTTTAGGTTATAAATTTTATTTATTGAGGTGAATACTAATGTTTATAATTTTATTTGTGATTCCACTAACTTCAATTTTGTTTAACCTTTTGTTTCTTTTTAATCCGCCGAAAGAAAGAAGTATATTCGCCGGATACAGAACAAAAAGATCAATGAAATCGCAACTGGCATGGGATTATAGTCAAAAGTTTTCTAGCAAAATCTTGACTATAATTGATGCCACGACATTAGCCGCGACAGCTATAACTCTTCTTATCTTAGCAAAAGCGGTAATAGATTTTAAAAAAGCCTATTTAATAATCATTCTAATTCAACTTTCAATATTGTTCTTAGCATCTATTTTTCCTACCGAGATTGCGTTAATGATAAAATTTGATAAAGACGGAAATCCAAAATAAAATAATTATAGTAAATTAAAAAAAGAGGTTTATAGCCTCTTTTTTTAATGCTTAATTAAATAATAATTTTTCTTTCCCCGTTTGACTATTGTAAACTTTTTCTCTATTGCAGCAGCAGACGTAATCAAGAAATTAAAATCTTTTACCGTTTCACCATTAATACTAATCGCCCCATTTTCTAAAAAAGTTCGAGCTTCTCTTTTTGATGATGCCGCTTTTATTTCGACTAAAGCATCAATAATATTAATACCATCTTCAAGCGTGCTCGCAGGTATTCCCTTAAATCCTTGTTCTATTTCTGCAGCATTTAATTCATTTACTTTTCCCGTAAATAATACTTCCGAGATATGAAGTGCTTGTTCATAAGCTTTTTCACCATGAACTAGCGTAACTATTTTTTGCGCCAAAACTTTTTGGGCTTCCCGAAGATGTGGTTCGGTAGCAACCTTGTTTTCTAAGATTCCTATTTCTTCCTTTGTCAGGAATGTATAATATTTTAGATATTTAATAACATCAGCATCAGCAGTATTAATAAAATATTGATACATTTCATATGGCGTTGTCTTTTTTTCATCTAGCCATATGGCGCCACTTTCAGTTTTACCGAATTTTGTTCCGTCCGTCTTAACAATTAAAGGCATCGTCAAACCGTAAACATTAGCATTGCTACCTTCAACTTTTCTGATCAAATCAAAACCTGCAGTAATATTTCCCCATTGGTCTTGTCCACCAATTTGCATATCGCATTTCAAGATTGGATCTTGATGCATTTTAAGGAAATCTATGGCTTGCATAATCATATATGAAAATTCCAAATATGTTAGGCCACAATCAAGTCGTGATCTAACACACTCTTTCGCTAGCATTTGATTAATGTTGAAATGTTTTCCATACTCTCGCCACACTTCGATAGCTGACAGTTTTGATAGCCAGTCATAATTATCAACACAAAAGGCAGTTTTATCATCAAATTTAATAAAGCGAGAGAATTGATCTTTAAATAGTTTTCCCCACGCATGAACTGTTTCAATAGGATTCATTGAGCGTTCATCTTTTTTACCTGTCGGGTCGCCGATTAAACCCGTACCACCGCCAGTTAAAACAATTACGTGATGTCCGGCATTGTGAAATCTCATCAAAGTAACAATCGGTAATAATGAACCAATATGAAGGCTGTCCGCTGTTGGATCAAACCCACAATATAAAGAAATCGGCTTGGCTTGTAATCTTTTATCTAACGCTTCCTCGTCAACAACATCATATACTAATCCGCGCCATTTTAGGTCTTGTAATAAATTCATAATTTTATTTTCAGCAAAAAATGCTTTCCTTTCTTTTTTAAATGAAAAGTCCTTAGATTATGCTAAGGACTCAAATTACTTAAACAATATCATCTGAGTATTAGATACTCTTTTTTGATAACAATTCTAAGTTATAATTCTCGACTATTTTTGCTTATCATTCCACCATTAGAATAAGTATCTTTATTTCAAACATAATCCTTATTGTTTCTTAAAATTTGTTTTATTTAGTTGATTCACGCCAAACAACACTGTATGGCAGTAATATTTTTTGCCCTTTGCTTGCTTCACTTCTCATTAATTCCGTTAAATAACTCATTGCTCTATTTCCCATTTCATAAATAGGAATTTCCGCACAAGTTAACTTTGGATTAGATAATAAAGCATATCTTGTATTTTGCATACCAATTACCTGAAGTTCTTCAGGAATTTTGATTCCCCGTTTTGTAGCAACATTCATAAAAGAAATTGCCATCGAATCTCTAACAACAAGAATAACTTCGGGAACTCTTTTATCCAATTCTTCGCTAAAAAATATCTCGTTTTTATCAATGTCACCACTTGAATAAATAACATCTACCGAAAGGCCTGCTTCTTGCATTGCTCTAACATAACCCTTTTGTTTCATTTCATTAAGGGCGTATTTATGTTCTGTCCCCACAAAAGCAATTTTTTTGTTACCGCGTTTTATCATTATTTTTGTTATATCATAAGCACATTGCTCATAATCTACACAAACACTACCAATGGTATCTTTCTGCGATAAAGAATTAACGAACACAACCGGAACCGGTGTGTAATCAATTTGTTGATAGGCTTCTTTTGTCATTTCATCATTCATGAATAAGATTCCATCAACGCTCGAAGCAATAACTTCGCCCCATAAATCTTTTTCTTGGGTTTGATCTTTGTTAATAAACAAGCGAATAGTATATCCCATTTTTTTCGCAGCATCATCAATTCCTTGAATCATCTCTGCAACACTTGCACGTGATAATTCAGGAATCACTACAGCAACCGTCGTTGAACGACGACTTGCAAGACCGCGCGCATTAGCGTTTGGTTTATATCCTTTTTCTTTAATTATCTTCAAAACTTTAAGTCTAGTCGACTCTTTTACCTTTTCCGGATGATTTAAAACTCGAGAAACGGTGGCTAAACTTACCCCTGCAGCACCAGCTATATCATAAATTTTACTTTGATTCATGTTTTACCTCCTACTACCTTCTTTTGTATTCTAACATAGAAACGATTTCTTTGCAAGTTTTTCATGAAAATACTTACATAAATAAAAAAGTGCTATTTTCAATAAATAGCACCTTAATTTTAAAAAAATTACCTACGCTCTTTAATACGAGCAGCCTTAGCAGATAAAGTACGGATGTAATTAAGCTTAGCTCGTCTAACTTTACCTCGACGAATAACTTCAATCCTATCTACTGCTGGAGTATGGATTGGAAATGTCTTTTCAACACCAACACCATATGAGTTTTTGCGAACTGTAAATGTTTCGCTTACTCCTCCACCACATCTTTTAATAACTAAACCTTCAAATATTTGAATACGTTCGCGACTTCCCTCGGTAATTTTAATGTGAACTTTTACATTATCACCAGGACGAAAATCAGGGACATCAGTCTTCAAGTACTCTTTAGTAATAGCATCAATCAATTGTTGACTCATTTGTTTTCACGCTCCTTCTACCAATGCTCATTCCAATCTTCTTTTTAATAGTAGCGGAGCATCGTGACTAGTTAATCGATATTAACCTCATATATTATATATTGTTTATTATAAAAAAGCAAGATTTTTATTTTTTAATTTTTCAGTAATTTGTCAGTTTCGTTAATTTCATACCCTTCGCCCTTTTTTATTAAAGCGAGAAAGGTCTCATCTTCTTTTGTTAGCTTCGCTTTTTCTAATAAATCAGGCCGCATTTTATATGTTTTTTCTAAAGCCTTGAAACGTCGCCATTTTCTAATGTTTTCATGATTACCTGATGTTAGCACATCAGGAACTTGATAACCTTTAAAATTTAACGGCCGCGTGTATTGAGGAAATTCTAATAACCCATTATCAAAACTTTCAATTTCGATTGATTCTTCATTACCTAAGACCTTTGGTAGTAATCTAACGACACTGTCAATTATTGTTAATGCCGCAATTTCTCCACCCGTCAGGATAAAGTCCCCAATGGAAACTTCTTCATCAACATAGTTTATGATGCGGTTATCAATCCCTTCATAGTGCCCACAAATAATTATTAAATGCTTTTCCTCGGAATAAGCAGTCGCCTTTTCTTGGGAATACTTTATACCACTAGGCGTTGTGATAATCTTCTTTGCTTGCAAGTAATTAGGTATCGCCTGTAAGCACGAAACAATTGGTTGAACTTCAATAATCATTCCCGCTCCACCACCATATGAATAATCATCAACTCGCAAGTTTTTCTTTGCGGCAAATTCACGAAAGTCACGAACGTTTATAGTTACAGCTTCTTTTTCAATTGCTCTTTTAATGATTGAAGAATCGATAATCCCCCCAAACATTTCTGGGAATAATGTCAATATATCAATTATCATAACAAGCCTTCAACAGGACTAATTATAATGATCCCTTTTTTAAGATCAACTTTTTTAATGTATTCATCAACAAAAGGGACTAACGCTTCTTTCCCGTCTTTTTTAGAAATTACCAAAATTTCTCCTTGAGGAACTTCCATAACATCGCTAACACTTCCTAACAAAGCATTTGCTTCATCAAAGACTTCAAGACCAATTAAATCATTATAATAAAAGCCATCTCCGGGGATTTTACTTTGTGAGGTTTCATCGATATATAAATCCTTACCCACATAAATTAAAACATCATTAATGTTCTGCAAATTATTAAATGTTATCAATGCCATATTTTTATGGGGACGATAACTATTAACAATCATTTTTTGGTATGAATTATCGTTTTTAAAAAACAAAGTATTCCCTTTTTTAAATCTTTCTTCCGGAAAACTAGTTTCTAATTTTACTTTCATCTCACCTTTTATTCCGTGAGTTGTAACAATTGTTCCAACTAAAAAATATTTCATAACTTCCTCACATTCATGGCCCTTAGCGAATTTAGTATTGCAATTACTGAGACACCAACATCAGCAAAAATAGCTTCATAGATAAGAAACTGATTAATTCCGGCTATGTTTAAAGGTGCGATAATTAAAACTACTAACTTTACCGAAAGTGCCAAAACTATATTTTGAATAACTATTCTTCTTGTTTTTTTCGCGATTTTTAAAGCTAAAGGAATTTTTGATAATTCATCTGTCATTAAAACGATATCTGCTACTTCAATCGCCGCATCACTACCAAGAGCTCCCATCGCAATACCTATATCAGCACTGCTTAAAACTGGTGCATCGTTAACTCCATCGCCAACAAAAGCAACCTTGTGATCAAGATTTCTTTTTTTAATTTCTTCAATTTTTTGAACCTTCTCTAGGGGATTCGTCTCATAATAATATTCATCTATGTTTAATTCAGCCGCAACTTTAGTTGTTATTTTTTGGCTATCACCCGTTAATATTATTGTGTTATCGATCCCCATATCCTTTAATTCAGCAATAACTTCCTTTGCTTCACTTTTGATAGTATCTTCAATAATGAAATATCCTTCTAATCGACCATTAATGGCCACAAACAAACTCGGTAGTTTTCGTAGCGAACTGCGAACTCTGATTTCCAATTGCTGAAAATAATCAAGACGACCGATATCCACTTTTACACCATCAATTACGGCACTAATTCCCCGACTAGACACCGGATTAATCAACTCGACTTTAGACGAGTAAATAATCCCTTCATATCTTAATAAAATCGCCTTCGCAATCGGGTGATTGCTACCTACTTCGGCATGGGCTGCATAATACAAAATATCATCTTCAGTATATTTACCTAAAGAAACTATTTTCTTAACACTAAAATTCCCTTGAGTGATTGTTCCTGTTTTATCAAAAACAATTGTCTTAACTCTGTTTAATGCTTCTAGATAGTTACTGCCTTTGATTAGAATTCCATGCTTACTTGCCCCACCAATTCCTCCTAAAAAGCCTGT
>DATESD010000037.1:0-3655 GCA_035270985.1 Bacilli bacterium
GTATTAAGGAGGATTACTTATGAGTATTTATAATATAATTGTTAAAGACAAAAATGAAAATGACATCACCTTGGAAAGTTACAAAGGAAAAGTGTTACTAATAGTCAACACAGCCACTGGGTGTGGTTTTACACCACAATATAAAGGTTTACAAGATCTCTATGCAAAATATAAAGATAAAGGATTAGAAATTCTTGATTTCCCTTGTAATCAATTTGCCGGTCAAGCTCCAGGAACAATTTTGGAAATTGATAATTTTTGTAGTTTAAATTATGACACAACTTTTCCCCGCTTTTCAAAAATAAATGTTAATGGGAAAAGTACCGCTCCTTTATTTGCTTTTCTAAAAGAACAGCAAAAAGGTGTTCTTGGATCAGCAATAAAATGGAACTTTACAAAATTTCTTGTTGACAGAAACGGTACTGTAGTGCATCGCTTTGCTCCAGCCGATAAACCGGAAGACTTTGAAAAGGATATTCTTGCTTTGCTATAAGGGGGAAATATGGACAGAAAATATAATTATGAAATAATGGATTTAATCAAACTTCGCTGGTCACCACGAGCTATTTCCGAGGAAAAAATACCAAGAGAAGAAATAATGTCATTGATAGAGGCCGCTAGGTTTGCCCCTTCTTGTTATAATGAACAACCTTGGCGCTTTGTAATTGCCGATACTGAAGAAAGCTTGGGAAAAATGCGTGAACTTTTAATGACGGGAAATCAAATATGGGCTAACAAGGCTCCCGTTTTATTATTGATTGTCGCCAAAAAAACTTTTACATATGACGGAGGAGAAAATGCATGGCACCTATTTGATGCGGGGACAGCCTGGGGCTATCTTTCGCTAGAAGCACAAAGAAGAGGCTTAGTCACTCACGCGATGGGCGGTTTCGATAGCGACAAAGCCCGTACTGTTTTCAATATTCCTGATGATTTTTCAATTATTACCGTTGTTGCAATTGGAAAACAAGGAAACAAAAAAGACCTTGCTTCTAAACTGCGTAGTAGTGAACTTCCTGGGACTAGAATCGAAACAGATAAATTAGTATTAAAATAAAATTAGGGTGCTGAAAGATCAGCACCCTAATTAAATAAAATAATTATTTTTTTAAGCGAAAATTGTTACTTTTCCATAAAGAATGATAGTAATGATGTCAACAATCCATAAAATCGCTGCGCCAACGTAGATCCATAAAATACCAATAATTATATGACCTTTGCAAATACGGTAAATACCGTAAAAGAATCCGTCTAACCCTGGAAGGGCAAAAATGATCTTTAGTATTAATGGCAATTCATCAATAAACTTCACATAATTTTTTGCTGCTTTTTCCATTTTCTCAATCTCCTTTCACACTATAATTATATCATATTTTCATTGTAAAACAAAATATTTTAAATGTTTCTTTTTTGAGGTAAAGCGATATCTATTTTTTAATCAACGAAAAAATATTATTTTACTTTCACGCCGAAATATGGTATAATATTATTAGAAATACAGATATCTTAAAAATCGAAGGGAGATACAAATGAAAATATTACCATTTATAAAACCAAAGAGCGAGGTTGTTTTTGTTTATAATGATGATACTGTTCAAAATGCCTTAGCGAGTCTTGAAAAGCACCGCTTTTCTTCAATTCCAATCTTAGATCGAGAAGGATACTACGTAGGAACGCTTACTGAAGGCGATTTGCTGTGGGGTATTAAAGCAAATTGTAATTTCAATATTCAAAAAGCCAACAGTTTGCTAATCTCAAATTTTAAACGTTACCGGGATTATCTAACAATTAACATTGATGCTAATATGGATGAGCTTATATCAAAAGCGATGAATGAAAATTTTGTTCCTGTTGTTGATGCTCATAATTTATTTATTGGCATCGTAACAAGGAAAAGCATAATTAATTATTTTCTTGAACATAATTTTATCGTCTTATAAATAAAAGGCCTATCACTTAGAATTTCAAAGTGAAGGCCTTTTTTTTATAAAAAATCTCTTTTTCGATAAAATAGGGCTCCGCCAACTATTAAAAGGCACATTAAGACACCGATTATTGCTACTGGCAAAAGATTGTAGTCCAAGACGCCGTTCCCCAGCTTTGAGTCCATAATAGTTGAGGCCGAGGTAATATGAAGGGGACTCAACATTTTTAAAAATTTAATTCTGTCGGCAATAAGTTCTCCAAGATATCCAATTATATATGTAGCAAACAAAACACCAATTCCTACCATTGATGGTTTCGTATCTTTTTTTAAAGAACTTGCTAAGAAGAAACCTAAAGCAATAAAGAAGAAGACAGTTATACCTGAAATTTTATACACAGAGAAAATCGCCATAAGGTCAAGCGTTCCTCCGCCAGCAATTACTCCACACAAAACAGTTGTAGTTAAAGCGCCAATTAGCAAAATAACTAAATTTACCATTACTACAAAAACTTTGCCAATATAGATTTCTAGGCGTGATACTTGAACAGAATTTAAAAACTCAATTGACTTTGTTTTTTCTTCTTCATATAATGCATTTGCTCCTAAACTAACACCGTAACAACTTAAAACAATAAGAATTATTTGGTAAATCATTGCAAAATACGAATTATAATTGTCAACTATTGAATGGCTACTCATCCCAAATACTTGCAGTAATTCCTCGGGCATTAAGCTCAATTTCTCGCCCATAAGATCGTTAACAATGGGGTACAGCAACATATACATTGTCATCAGGCCAACAATTAAAACAAGCCAGATTAATGTCGACTTAAAACGCATCTTGAATTCAGCTTTAAAGACATTTAACGATCTTTTAAATTCATATTTTTTCGGCATGATTACTCTCCTTTGTAAAATTTTTGGAATTCTTCTTCAATGCTTTGATATTTGATTTCCAAAGACGATAAATTCACTTTACTTAATTCTGAAATTAAATCATTTATATTACCGTCAAAGACATATTTTTGTTCAACATTATTATTGGTAAGATAGCTAACTAGCAACTTCTTTTCGCGAGTCTTACTATTCATTTCAATAACTTCCACTATTTCTCCATCTTTTATTATCGCAACACGGTCGCAATATTTTTCAATTTCTTGAAGGTTATGACTAGAAAGAAAAACAGTTACCCCTTTTTTCTTTTCTTCTAGAAGAATTTTGAATACTTTGGCTTGCATAAGGGGATCTAACCCACTTGTTGGTTCATCCAAGATAATTACCTTTGGTTTTTTTAAGAGCGCTTGTATGACACCGATTTTCTTGCGATTTCCTAAACTTAACTCGCTTATTTTTCGGTTTTTATCTAGTTCAAAATATTCACACAATTTATCAACATAATTGTAATCTTTTTCATCGCAAAATGACAAGGCATAATGAAATAAATCTATTACCTTCATCCCCTGATAATATTCAACTTCTCCAGGAAGATATGCGGTAATCTTTTTAATTTCTTTTGTTTGTTGTAAACAATCTAATCCATAAATACTCGCTTCACCTGAATCGGGGGTTATCATATTTAATAAACTTCTTATCGTTGTTGTTTTTCCCGCACCATTTTTCCCAACAAAACCAAATATTTCTCCGCTTTTTACTTCAAGATTAATATTTTCAATTCCTTTATTTTTGCCATAA
The DNA here is from genome assembly GCA_035270985.1 of Bacilli bacterium. Taxonomy (GTDB): domain Bacteria; phylum Bacillota_I; class Bacilli_A; order ML615J-28; family CAG-698; genus JAAYBG01. The sequence continues at coordinate 3,620 of DATESD010000037.1, forward strand.
TATTTAGTCAGTGATTTTACTACGATTGTGTTCATA
>DATESD010000038.1:0-8478 GCA_035270985.1 Bacilli bacterium
TTTGGTAATATTCAAATTATTGTCGAACATCGCAATAATTAGCTTTTCTAGTTGTGGGTCTTCGCCAACATCATTCAACAAAACCTTGCGGTACTTATGTAAATCGTTCATATCTTTTTTTATTATTTCTAGAACTAAATCGCCAACGCCAAAATAATGATATCTTTGAAAAGGAATATACATTTCATATAAGTCATATATTGTTAGGAATGCTTCCTTTGAATTAATTTTTCCACTATTAAAAATAGATACCTTTATGCCGAAGTCATCAATAATAGACCATAATAAATCCTTAACTTCCACACCTTGGTCAGCAAAATAAAATATAACCGGTTTTTCATTAATGAATAGCATTGCTGATTCACTAAAAAGCTCTAAGAAAATTGCGGCTATTTTATTTTTAGCTTCTTCTTCTTCGACGTGTAAAACTAAAAAGTTAAACGGCTGCATGTTTTCTTGCTTTTCTTCGGTAAATAAATAACGATAGATTTTCATTGAAAGTAAATCGTTAATTATTTCTTTTTTCACTACAAGTCTTTTTTCCATTTTTATCACCGCTATATCTTAATTATAACAATTCTTTTATTCTTTTGCCAATTATTTTTCTTTTTATTATTATTCATATTAACACTTTCTATCTGCTTTGTCATTTTTTAACCGTTTTTGTAGATTTTCATTTAATTTTTTTGTATAATGAGTTATCGTTGAAACGTAAAAGGAGTGTTAGAATGAAATTTATAACTTGGAATGTTAATGGTCTTCGGGCCTGTATGAAAAAGGGCTTTAAAGATTTCTTTGATCTTAGCGATGCTGACATCTTTGCTATTCAAGAAACGAAGATGCAGGAAGAACAAAAAGAATTTGATTTTCCCAATTATTATGAATATTGGAATTCCGCAGAGAAGAAAGGATATTCTGGTACCTTAATATATACAAAAAAGAAACCTATTAATGTTTTTTATGGTTTCAACGGGAAATACAACGATGAAGGTCGCGCGATAACTCTAGAATATGATAACTTTTATTTCGTCACAATCTATTCACCTAATTCACAACCAGAATTAGCCCGTATCGATTACCGTATGGCTTTTGAAGATGACTTGAAAAGTTATCTCGCGACTTTAAATAAAACTAAACCCGTAATTTTATGTGGTGATTTGAACGTTGCCCATAATCCGATTGATTTAACAAATCCGAAAGCAAACGAGAAAAATCCTGGTTACTCGATTGAGGAACGAACAAAATTCACTGCTTTGTTAGCTGATGGACATACCGACACTTTTAGATACTTACATCCGGAAAAAGTCCAATACACCTGGTGGAGTTATCGCTTTTTCGCCCGCGAAAAAGGAATTGGTTGGAGAATTGATTACTTCGTGACCTCTGATAAACTAAAAGATTTAATTGATAATGTCATAATCCACGATCAAGTTTTAGGTAGTGATCATTGTCCTGTTGAGATTAATATAAATTTATAAAAAGAGCTTTTTTTAAGCTCTTTTTATTTTTCCGGCACTTCTTGGTAAAATCGGGCTTGTGTTTCAAACATCTCAAAATACTTGCCTTTTTCATTCATCAATTGCCGATGATTGCCTTGCTCGATAATTTTCCCTTTTTCCATCATGTAAATTTTATTAGCATCAACAACCGTTGATAAGCGATGGGAAATTAAAATTATTGTTTTTTCCGTGCATAACTGTAATATTTTTTTATTTATCTCATATTCCGAAATCGGATCTAGCGAGGATGTTGGCTCATCAAGAATAATTATCGGTGCTGGATTAGCAAAAATCCTAGCAATTGCCAATTTTTGTTGTTCTCCACCCGATAAAACTAACCCTTTATCATCAAACTCTTTTGTCATTATTGTATCTAGTTTATTTTCTGTAGCCATGACTTTATCGTATATCCCAGCTTTTTTTAAAGCCTCCCAAACTACGACGTCATCATCTTCATTTTCTCGAGGACGAAGAAGCACATTTTCGAGGACTGATACTGAATAAATTTGGAAATTTTGAAATAAAGAAACATATGTTTTTCTGATTTCTTTTTCATCAATTTTTGCAAAAGATTCTCCGTTGATTTTGATATCTCCTTCAAGAACATTATAAAATTTTAGGAGTAACTTTATCAATGTTGTTTTACCCGCTCCATTATAACCAATAATGGCTATTTTTTCTCGTGGTTCAATCTGCAAATTAATGTCATACAAAACATATTCACTTTGTTCATGATATTTAAAAGAAACATTTTCTAACTCAACGATGGGATGAAGGCTCTCTATTTTTTCGCCACCACTTCCTTCAATTTTTGGTTTGTAATTCATTAGCCATAAAAAATCATCAACATATAGCGCGTTATCTCTTAGCCGACTTACACTCCAAACAACACCGTAAATATAATTAGTAACTTTTAAAATTGCGTTGACAGTCGAAGCAAAAACAGCAATGCTAATAATGCCGCTATATACTTTCCACATCAAATAACCATAAACAGCAAAGTTGCGCGTAACTTGATATGGTATTTCTTCAATTACGTTATAAACAAAACCTTTGTTTTCTGTTTTTTTATACCCCGCATCTAAGTCAAGCCTTACTTCTTCTTCATTTTGAATTAACAAATTCGGTAAATTTGTTGTTTTAATATCACAAGTATATTTTTCAAGATAAAAAACACGTTTAATATAACTGTAACGACGGCGGTTTATTTCCATTTCCTTGCTAGTTTTATACCACATTCTATTATTTTTATACTGAATAATAAAAGCAATTAATGATTGCAGAAAAATAACGATTAGTAACCACGGATCTTTAAAAACGATATATGTTCCTAAAGTAAAAATAATAGCTACATTTCGGAGAAAACGCACAAAGGCATCAAAAGTATTAATCCCTCGGTTATCTCCTTGCGTTAGTGCCCGATGAAACAAGTCATATTCTTGCGGATTATCAAAACAAGAGATATCAAGTTTTGCTGCTTTCTCAAACATAACTCTTTGGATTTTTTTCATCCACAAATTACGACTGCGAGAAACTAAATAATTTGAATGAATCCTTTGAACAAGGATACAAGGGATAAGGATAAGAAAATATATTATTATTTCTTTTAAAACAAAATTAAAACTAGTGTTTTCCGCTAAAACAAAATTAATTACCTTTTCAATTAATAAAATTTCTATCAAACTAGAAATTGAACTAGCGACAATTGTCAGAAACGACGAGAAAATATATAGGGGGCAAAACTTAGCAACATACTTAAGCATAATAAAATTATTCTTAAATGTTTTCATTTGCTTTCACCCCATTAATATAGTTGCGAGCTTGAACAGCAAACATGTATCGATACTTACCATTTTCTTTTTGCATTAAGTCTTGGTGTGTACCTTCTTCAATAACTTTCCCCGCTTCGAAAAGACAAATCTTATTAGCTCTAACTGTTGTTGATAAACGGTGCGAGATAAACAACAAAGTTTTATCTTCGCCAAGTTTCATCATTTTATCATATATCTCCGCTTCTGCAATAGGATCTAGAGCACTACTTGGTTCATCTAAAATAATGAAATCATATTTGCCGGCGTAAGCTCTAGCAATCGCTAGTTTCTGCTTTTCGCCACTACTTAATTCAACACCTTCTTTATCAAATTCTTTAGTGACAACTGTATCTATTCCTTTAGAAAAAGTCATAACTTTTTCATAAAGGCCGCTAAACATTAAAGCCTCTACTACTAGGTCTTCGTCTTCTTTCCCCTGAGGCTTACGTAATAGTATATTTTCTGATACTGAAAATGAATATACTTGGAAATCTTGGAAAACTGCGCCAATTTTTTTCCGAATGCTTTCGGGCTTTAAATTAAGATATGGCTCATCATTATAATATATTTCTCCTTTTTGCGGATCATATAGCCTTAACAACATTTTAACAAATGTTGTTTTACCGGCGCCGTTTTCACCAACAAAGGCTATTTTGTCGCCTTTAGTGATGGTTAGGTTAATATTTTCTAGGGCTTTATTATTGCCATAATTAAAATCCATATTCTTTATAGTAATTTTTTCTAAAGTATCGGCTTCTTTGGTCCCGCTTATTTCAATTGTTCCTCGCTGGTTTAAAATTGCAAAGACTGTTTCCCCTCTAACTGAAGCAATTTCAAACGAAGCTAGTGATTCCGAAAGACCCCAAACGATATCACTTAACGTTGATGCTGCCACAGTTAAGGCAACAAAAGAGCCAAAACTTAGTGATTGCAAAGTTATGTAAGATATAAATCCGAGGGCGAAAGGATAAACACTCCTAATTAACAGTTCCGCCGTAAAGTTAATCGCCGCACTTTTAGATAAAGTTTTATCAACATTATTAATAACTTTATCGCCGATATCATCATTCGCCTGTAACAACAGGTTATCGATATTGCTAGTCCTTATATCAAAAGAAGCATCTTTCAAATAAAACATTCGTTTTACATACGCTCTTTCACGATGGTGCTTTTTGTTCTTTTGGCTCAACTGCCAATTTAGCTGTGCTGAATATTTAACTAAGAAAAAGTAAATTGCACCAACTATAATCGCATAAAAAATTATCATAAAATTGACCAAGGCAAAGATTGTAAAGATCATCGCTACCTTGGCAAAACTCGCTAAAATATCCGCTAAAGTCCAAAAGGCTTCAATCGAAGCCCCCCCACCTTCATCAATAGCGCGATTATAATCATTTAAAAAACTCGATGATTGATATTGTTCGTAGTCTATTTCTTTTAATTTATTGAAAATCATTATTTCATAGCGACTAATAAATAGTCTTTGATACCGAGTGTTTAACTTATTGAAAAAACTATATATAACCTGAATTACATAATATATTATCGTCGTTATTCCACAAGCAATTATTACTTTAATAAATTTTTCTCCGTTCTTATAATAATCAATTATTAGCTGAACGATTCCGATGGGGATAAAAGCCACTATTAGGCCTAAAACTATATCAAAAATTGCATATGTTAGGTAGAAAGGGCATAGTTTTATCACCATTTTTGCTAGTTTCAGCGTTCTTTTTATCCCTTTCATCGCGACTCCTTTATTTTTGTATGTATAATTTTATCACTTTTGCTATTGATTAACAAGATTAAAAAAAAGAACACCTCTTCGGTTGGTGTTCCTTCGTTTTAATTTTATTTTTCTGGATACGTATAGTAAGGTCTTTTTACTTGCTCTACACCTGTATAGTATTCATTAATGATTCTGATTAACATTATATTTAAATACTCAACTACTGTTTCACCAACCGTTGCTTCAATGTGTTCTTCACCGATACCGGAATCATTAGTGATAAACGTGTATGTTCCGCCGGTCATCATTGCTTCATTGCGCAATAAATATTCGGTATATTTATCGATTCCACTTGATGCTAGCGGTATCATCCGAATTCCCTTACTACTAGCAGTGCGAATAGCATTTTCATACTTGTTCATAACATCAGGAATAAAATGGGGTGGTGCATCAAGGACATGAAATAATAGTTTAGTTGTATTATCTGAGCTCCAGTTTTTATCGACCGCTTCATCTAAAGCAATTTCAACCGCCTCTTCCCAGTCGCCCCCACCATCGGCATTTTGCGCCGCTAAATTTCGCTTTTGCTTAGCAATGTCAGTTGTAAAGTCAAAATACCTAGTCACATAATCATCGCTTAGATCACGATAAAAAAGTAGGGCTAAGCGGATTTCCGCCTCTTGATGGGCTTCTTTTACAGAGCCGATTACATAATCTATTTCTGCTTTTAAATAACTTATTTCATCACCCATTGATCCTGTTGTATCAATTACAAACATAATTTCAATAGTGTTTACTTTGGAATTATTCTTAGCAATATTGTACTCAACAATATTGTTCTCTTTAGCATAAGTATATTCATAATACACTTTTTCTCCATTAACATTAAGACTAATTTGTTTTATTGCCGTTAATTCTTTATTGCTAGGAAATAAATATGCTTTACCATTAGCATTACTAACTGCTGTATAAATAACTTTTTGACCGCTTGACAAAAGTTCAACTTTTATCCCCGACAGGTTTTCTTGGTTATTTTTAACAACAACTTCAATCATGTTTAAAGCATCAAAATATCCTTTGTTGAAATGCTCGGCAAATAATCCTTCTTTTGATTCTTGCCCACTAGCAAAAAGCCCTAACCAAAAATTGTAATTCTTTAAATCGCTCCACTCACTTGCCGACAGCTGACCGGCTTGAGGCTTTTCTCCTTGATGCTCATCTCCATCTGGATCAACAACAGAGTCTCCTTTTTCAGAAACCATGCCTCCTTCAGGAGAAAAATCAGAGTCCCCATAAGGAGAATCGCTATCCAGTCTTTCTGCTTTACAGCCGACAACTACAAATGCTAATCCTAAAAACGATAATATTAAAAATAATTTCTTCATTAGTCCACCTCTTTAGTTCTCTACTATTATAACAAAGTCGTCTTGTTTTTTTCTAATAAAAATAAAAACTCTAATTTTTTAATTAGAGTTTACAATACTTTACTTAAGAATTCTTTAGTTCTTTGGTTTTGCGGATTATCAAAAACCTCTTTTGGCGTTCCTTTTTCAACAATTTTACCATCGTCCATAAATAAAACCCGATCGCTTATTTCCCTAGCAAAGCCCATTTCGTGGGTAACAATGACAACTGTCATTCCCGTTTTAACTACTTCACGAATAATATCTAACACTTCTTTGACCATTTCCGGATCAAGGGCGCTTGTTGGCTCATCAAAAAGCATTACTTTGGGATTCATTGCTAACGCTCTTGCGATCGCTAGCCGTTGTTTTTGACCACCACTAAGTTTTTTGGGGTATTCCCCCACTTTATCTTTTAAACCAACTTTTTCTAATAGGTGCCTAGCACTTGTTTCTGCTTCTTCCTTAGACATTTTTTCTGTTAGGATTGGCGCTAGTGTAATGTTATCTAATACATTTAAGTGAGGAAAAACATTAAAATGTTGGAAAACCATTCCCATCTTTTGACGATGGACATTAATTGTTTTATCCAGTTTTTTAAGCATTTCTTTTTCTAAATTTTGACGCTGTTTATATTCTAAAACTGCTGCTTTATATTTTTCTTTATACTCTTCGGGCAACATTTCCTTTTTTAATGCCTTGACGGCTTCAACTGCTTTTTTATAACGTGAAGATTCTTTTTTATAAATTATCTCACCATCAAAAGTAATTGTTCCTTTGGTGGGAATTTCCAAAAGATTTAAGCACCGTAAGAATGTTGATTTGCCACTCCCACTTGGCCCGATTACTGAGACTACTTCGCCTTTTGAAATCTCTTCATTAATTCCTTTTAAAACTTCTAAGGAGCCAAAACTTTTTTGTAAATTTTTTACTTTAATCACTTAGTTTCAACCTCTTTTCAAATTTACCAATTATTTTTGATAGCGTAAACGTTAGGGTGAAATAAATTACGCCAATAATAATATATGGTTCAATTGCTAAATAAGTTTGGGTAGTAATAATTGTTTTAGCCGTCATTAAATCACCTATATAGAATACAGATGCTAATGAAGTTTCTTTTATTACAGTGACAAACTCATTTCCTAAGGCTGGCAAAATATTTTTAATTGCTTGCGGAAAAACAATTTTTATCATTGTCTTATTTGCGCTTATTCCTAGGCTTCTCGAGGCTTCAATTTGGCCTTTATCAACTGCCTGTATTCCTGACCTAATAATTTCCGAAACATACGCCGCCGAGTTCAATAATAAAGCAAGGCATACGGCCACAACTTTTCCTAATGTGGAACTAAACAACAAATAAATTACCCATAATTGTAACAGTAATGGTATACCACGCACTATTTCCGTATACACTTCCGAGATCGTTTTTAGAAATTTGCTTTTTGATATTCTCATTAGTGCTAATGCTGTTCCAAGAACAGTTCCAAACACTACTGTTATTAAAGAAAGGAGAAGGGTGACGCCCATCCCCTCCATAAATAACGGAAAATATTTTATTAATATTTTATATAAATTCTCAATCATTTCTTATTCTTACTCTGTGAAGCTAGCCGCTAGATCAGTCGCTTCTTGGAACCACATCTCATATAATCCTTCGGCTTTCATCTTTGTAATAATTTCATTTATTTTTGCTATCAAGTCTGCTTGACCTTTAGCAGCCAAAACAAACAACTGTGTTTCTTCTGTTGGAACGACAAAAGTTTCTTCAAGAAAAACGTACTTGCCTGGTTGTTGTAGGATTACATTTTCGGCAACGGTTGATGCTAAAGCAATCGCTTTAAGTCCACCAGTATCTAATAGTAACAATCCATCAGCAATCTTTGCAAAAGGTTCAGCAACAGAATTAGCTAATTGGCCAACAATATAATCAAATTGTAATGATCCACTTTGCCCACCAACTTTTACGCCTGCAATGTTTAATTTTAAAAATGTATTATATTGATTATTATCATAATTGCTCTTTAAGACCAATATCC
>DATESD010000039.1:0-9784 GCA_035270985.1 Bacilli bacterium
ATTTGGTAGAGCGGTTCGTCTATCACTTCCGATTGCTGTTTTAATGGCAGATATTGATTTTTTCAAGAGCGTGAATGATACTTACGGGCATTTAGTTGGTGATAGAGTCTTAATTCAAATAGCTCAATTAGCAAAAAAAGCAGTGCGAGAAGGCGATATTGTTATTAGATATGGTGGCGAAGAATTTATGGCTATTTTGCCTGGAGCTTCCCAAACCGATGCAAGGCAAATTGCTGAAAGACTACGAAGGACAGTTGAAGAGACTGTTATTCATCATGGGGGGCAAGAAATTAAAGTTACGATAAGTATTGGTATTAATTCATTTCCAGAAAACGATGTAACAAACGTGAATGAGTTAATTGATGCTGCTGATAAGGCACTATATAAGGCAAAAGAAACTGGAAGAAATAAAGTCGTATAATAATTGAACTACTTGGGCCACATAATGTGGCCTTTTACTATATTTTTTTTGTCTTATATCTTAACTACTTGTTCAATAGCGGAGTTGTAATAGGCTTTTCTTTAAAAAACAGATGTGAATTGATCAAAAGTATGCCATTGGTTGTTTTAATCGTCACTATGCTAGACACTGTTTTTGACAAATCCCCCCTAAAATGGTATAATGAAAGTAGTTAAAAGAACTTTTGCCGACACTATAGATTATTTTTAAAAATAATTAAGACAAGGAAACTTAATATTTGGTAGATTCAAATTTGTTTATAGTGAGGTCGTTCAGAAAGAGAGGAACTGCTTATGTTATACAAAATTGTGAATCGTTTCCCCGAAGATATGATTTTTAAGGAGGCTGGACCCCTTGTTTCCCTTTATCAACCAACGCACAGATATTTTCCCGATAATAAAAAAGATCCTATTATTTTCAAAAACCTTTTACGTGAAATTGAGAATTCTCTGAAACAAAAATTTGAAGCTTCGATTGTTGCTTCAATTATGAAACCATTTTACGAACTTAAAGAAGATAAAGATTTTTGGAATAATACTTTAGATGGGATAGCCGTCCTAGCCAGTCAAGAGAAATGTATTGTTTATAATTTGCACAATCCGGTTAAAGAAATAGCTATAGTAGCTAATAGTTTTCATATTAAACCGCTCTTGCAGGCTTTTCAGGCGCTTGAGAATTATCATTTATTGGGCTTAAGTCGGGGAAGTTTTTCCCTATATGAAGGAAATCGCCATAGTTTTCAAGAAATAAAAATTGATGAAAATGTCCCAAGGACGATAAAGGAAGTTTTAGGTGATCAGTTATCAGATTCATACTTATCGTATGGAGCTCATTCTGGAACGGGAAATCCCGCAATTTACTATGGCCATGGAGATGCAAAAAAAGAGATTGATAAAGATATGGAAAAGTATTTCCGCTATGTAGATGCTTTTATTTTTGATAATTATTCGCGAGAATTAAAATTTCCCCTTATTTTGTTTGCCCTGCAAGAATATCATATACCGTTTAAAAAATTAAGCAAAAACCCGTATTTAATTACCAAGGGCATTAATAAATCAATTGAATCCTTCGCAATAACCGAGATAGAAAAAATGGCTCGGGTTATTATTGAAACAATTAATTTAAAAAGAATAAAGAAATTGATAGATGCATATACTAAAGCTGATGCTGAATCAATGGGCTCATCTGACTTAGTACAAATTGCTAAAGCTGCCTACCAAGGCCGAGTACAAACAATTATCCTGGAAGAGGATAAAATTATTCCTGGGAAAATTGACTATCAAACAGGTAATATAAAGTATTGTGAATTAGATAATCCTGAATGTGATGATCTACTCGATGATTTGGCGGAGTTAGTATTATTAAATGGAGGAGATGTATCTGTCCTAACTAAAAAGAAGATGCCTAGTGAATCAGGGGTTGCCGCGATTTTTAGATATATCTAATTCTCGCTTAATAAACCTTACTTTTGATTTACATCATAGCTTATTACATTTCAAAATAAAATTTAAAAAGACCGCTTATTGTTATTTAATTGCAAGTAGTTGTCTTTTTTATACCGGATATATTTTTTTTAATGTTGCAAAATTAAGACTATTTTTAGAATTAAATTGTATAATATAATTACTTAATAAAGGAGAGCTAAAGAATGCTAAAATTAATCAACGTTTCAAAAGATTACAAAGTTGGAGACACATCTATTCATGCACTAGTGGACATCAATTTAGAATTTAGAGAGCATGAATTTATTTCAATTTTAGGTCAATCAGGTAGTGGAAAAACAACATTGCTTAATTTGATCGGTGGTCTAGACCAATATCAAAAAGGTGATCTGTTGATTGATGGAAAATCTACCAAAGGCTTTACTGATAATGAATGGGATTCTTATCGAAATGCAACAATTGGTTTTGTCTTTCAAAGCTATAATTTAATATCGCATTTATCGGTGCTAGATAATGTTGAAATAGCTTTAACTTTGTCAGGCGTAAATGCGGCAGAAAGAAAAGCAAGAGCAATAAAAGCGCTAGTAGATGTTGGCCTTGAAGATCAAATTAGTAAAAAACCGAATCAATTATCCGGAGGGCAAATGCAAAGAGTTGCCATAGCGAGGGCGATGGTTAATAATCCCAAGATTTTGCTAGCTGATGAACCAACCGGAGCGATAGATTCAAAAACAAGTGTGCAAATTCTTGATTTACTAAAAGAGATTAGTCACGAAAGACTTGTGATTATGGTAACTCATAATGAAGATTTGGCAAATACTTACAGCGATCGAATCATCAAATTGCTTGACGGAAGAACTATAGAAGATAGTAAAGCCTACGTTAAGGATCATAACGAGCCGTCAACTGGCAAATTAATTAATAAAAAAATCTCTATGTCATTTATGACGGCTTTAAAATCTAGTTATAAAAACTTGACGACTAAGCTAGCTCGAACGCTGATAACTGCTCTTGCTGCTAGCATTGGTATTATTGGCATTGCCTTAGTTTTATCGATTAGTAATGGCATGACAAAATATGTTAACTCCATGCAAAGTGATACTTTAGCGGGCTTTCCACTTACTATTACTCAAACTGTAATTGCAACTAATGATATGTTTACGCCTCCTAAAGATGGGCTGCACAACCCAACAGGAAGCGCGACCTCGTCCACTGATTTTCCGACTAATGATATTATCATTTCTTACGATTCAACGGCAAATACAAAAGCCCATACTAATCTTATTACTCAAGATTATCTAGATTATGTAGCTAATATCGATCCACTTTTGTATAACTCTATTTCATATACTTCGAGTGTTGCTTTAAATGTTGTTTCTAAGACAACAACCGGAGGATATGTTAAAGTTAATACTTCAAGCAACTCCAACCCATTTGGGCTAGGATCAAGCTCTTATTTCAATGAGATACCAAATAGTCGAGAATTTATTGCTTCACAATATGATTTGTTAGGAGATACAAGCAAATATCCTGAGACCGCTAGTGAAGCCGTTCTTATCGTTGATAAAAAGAACCGCATCAATGTTTCAGTGCTCCAAGCATTTGGGATTGCCGTTGCTGATGAATATGCTTTTGCGGACTTTATTGGAATGGAGTTTAAAATAATCTGTAACAATAACTTTTACCAACAAATTGGCGATGTTTTTGTAGCAGGAACTGACTATGAAACAATGTATAATGATGAGAATACACTTACGATTACTGTTGTTGGCGTGATGAGAGTGAAAGAAGCAGCTTCAAGTGAACTGCTTAGCACAGGAATTGGCTATACAACGATGCTAACTAGTAAAATTCTTGATAACGCCGTAAATTCTGATATCGTTGTTGCCCAAAAGGCCAATAAAAATATTAATATTTTAACAGGTCAAGCTTTTAATGAACGAGTAACATATAAAAATGTTTTGGGAACTATTGGCGGTGACGCTTTGCCAAAAGGAATTCAAATATATCCCGTTGGGTTTGATGCTAAGGATAGCATAAAAGCATATCTAGATATCTATAATGAAGGCTTAGATGAAGTTGATGTTGTTCTATATTCTGATTTAGCTAATACTATTACCGGGACAATTTCATCACTAATCAATACCATTACGATTATCTTATCTTCTTTTGCGGCAATATCACTTGTCGTATCTTCGATTATGATCGGGATTATTACTTATGTTTCTGTGGTCGAACGAACTAAGGAAATCGGTATTTTACGAAGTATTGGTGCTAGGAAAAAAGATATTTCCCGCGTCTTTAATGCAGAAACGGTTATCATCGGTTTTAGTGCCGGAACTATTGGTATTTTAATATCATTATTGTTGATTATTCCGATTAATTTAATCATTGGTAATTTAATTGGTGTTGATGGATTTGCTAGTTTAGCGTTACTTAGTGCTTTGGGCTTAATAGCAATTAGCATTGTCTTAACATTTATTTCCGGACTTATTCCAAGCAGAATAGCTGCAAATAAAGATCCAGTTGTGGCGCTTAGAACAGAATAATCATTATATATAATATCTTTGAACAGAATAAGAGATGCGAATCTCTTATTTTTTCTGTGATGCTTCTATAGATTGACATAATATATATATATGTTATAATACATTTAATATACTCTCCGAATTGTAAAAGTGGGGGAACCAACTATTGGGGTGAATCATTAAAATGTAAGGATACTTAATGTCCTGAACCCGTCAGCTAACCTCATAGGAGTGATTAAGCGTATAAAACATTTATGCGTTTTTTTGTCTATAAAATACATAAGGGGGAATTTCTTTGGATATTTATGTTTTAATCTTTAAAATTGCTATCGTACTAATAATCGGTTTTATCGGGGCGCTACTTGCTAGGAAGTTAAAGTTGCCAAATGTATCAGGCTATCTGGTGCTAGGCCTTATTTTAGGTCCATCAATGGGGCTCATCTTTAAAGGTTACCCAGGCTTTATTACTATTGCTGAAAATGAATCATTATCATTTATTAGTGAAATAGCCTTAGCCTTTATTGCCTTTTCAATCGGTAGTGAGTTTTCTTTAAAAGTACTTAAAAAAATGGGGAAAACAATTACTATCTTAACAACATTTGAAGTAATCGGTGCTGTTTTAATCGTTTTTTTGGCATTATTGTTTTTACCCAAACCAGATTCAATCACAACTGGTTATAACCCGTTTTCGGGTCCCAATATTGCTTTCGGCTTAATCCTTGCTAGTATGGCAGCAGCAACTGCACCAGCGGCAACGATGATGGTCATTAGACAATATCGTGCTTATGGTCCAGTAACAAAAGCAATTTTACCAATTACTGCGCTTGATGATATTTATGGAATTGTTGTTTTTGGCTTTTTCATCTCTATTGCCCAAATATTAGTTCCCCAAGGAGCAACGCAACCAACATGGCTTATGTTCTCTAAACCATTTATTGAAGTGTTTGGATCTATCTTAGCGGGTGGAGTTGTTGGGTTTATATTATCTAAACTTGCTAATAAATATGACAAAGTTCGTGATGATATGCAAATCTTAGCCTTAATTGCCGTGTTTTTCTCAATTGGCTTAACATCAATTGTAAATAAATACTTACAAGATTATGGAATTTCTTTCTCACAACTATTAATGAATATCGTGATTGGTTCGATGATTGCAAATGTTGCTAAAACGCCGCGCAAAACTTTTTCGGCCATTAACGATTTATCTACACCATTTTATATTATGTTCTTTACCCTAGCTGGTGCTAGTCTTAATTTGGCGATTCTGAAAGCCGACAGTTTAGTGCTGTGGATTTCGTTAGCTTATATTATTGCTAGAGGAAGTGGTAAAATATTAGGCATTATGGTTGGAGCAGTAGTTACGAAGTCATCTAAAACAATCCGGCGTTACTTAGGCATTGCCTTACTACCACAAGGTGGAGTGTCGATTGGTTTGCTCGTTATTGTTGCCGTCCAGATGAAAGGTTTTTATCCAGTAATTTCAACAATTATTATGTTATCAATATTGGTTTATGAAACATTAGGCCCAGTATTTGCCAAATATGCGATTAGCAAAGCCGGAGAAATTAACGGTATTGATCGTTTAGAAGAATTATCTAGCCTTGAAGGCCTAGAAACAACAGGAGGACAATAATATGGAAGTACTATTTATTGTATTAAACGATTTAACATATTTAGATGAAATACTTGCTAAATTTGTTGAACTTAAAGTTAGAGGCGCAACGATTCTTGATTCAACAGGAATGGCTAGAGCAATCATGGACAGCGAAGGACTTAATTTCTTAATGAGTGGACCTTTTCAACATTCATTAGATCGTGAACAAAAAAACTCAAAAACTATATTTACTGTTATTCCTGAAGGTTATAACACAGTAGAGGTTGTTAATGCAGTTAGAAAAATAGTTGAAAAATCAAAAAAACAAGTAATCGGTTTTATGTTTACAGTTCCGGTATCGGGTATTTACACGATGAAACCAAAGCATATTGAATAGTAAAAAGAGACAACCGTCTCTTTTTTTATGGAACAAATAACATTGATATTAAAAAGATTGAAAAAAGTAAATAAATTGTGTATAATATATAGAGTAAAATTTAGGAGGAATAATATGAAAAATTTAAAAGGAGCTTGCTTATTTGGTCAGTCAGGAGGACCGACTTCAGTAATCAATGCTAGTGCTGCGGGTGTTTTTTTAGAGGCGATGAAACATGATCAAATTACTGATATTTATGGAGCAGTGCATGGCATTAGAGGTATTTTGGAAGAAAACTTAGTCGACATTCGCCAGGAAGATATAAAAGAATTAGAGTATTTAAAAAATACTCCATCATCAGCTTTAGGATCGGTTAGATATAAATTAAAACCTTTAAGTGCTGATGAAACTGATTATATAAGAATATTAGAAGTATTTAAGAAATATAATATTCGCTATTTCTTTTATAATGGTGGCAATGATTCAATGGATACATGTAATAAAATTAGTAAATACTTGCAAAGCAAAAAATATGATTGTAACGTAATTGGCGTTCCCAAAACGATTGATAATGATTTAGTCGGAACTGATCACTGTCCTGGTTATGGTAGTGCCGCTAAGTATATCGCAACAGCAATAATGGAATTATATCTTGATACGCATGTATATGATACAGGACTTATAATTGTTGCGGAAATCATGGGGCGAAATGCTGGGTGGCTAACTGCCGCAGCATCACTTGCTTCAATTAAAGGTTTAGGACCAGACTTAATTTATTTGCCAGAACAAGCATTTGATATTGTTGAATTTATTGCCGATGTAAAAAAAGTTGCTGCGAGAAAAAACAATAAAGTAATGGTTGCTGTTTCTGAAGGTATTAGAGACAAAGAAGGCAAATATATTTCTGAGTATTCTACAAGTTTACAACGAGACGCTTTTGGTCATGCTTCATTAGGTGGAGCAGCAGCAGTATTAGCGGGTATCATTGGGGAAGCAACAAAAATCAAGGTTCGCCCAATCGAATTTAGTCTTTTACAACGTTGTGCAGCTCACATTGCTTCAGGAACAGATATCGAAGAAGCTTTTACGGCTGGTCAAATGGCGGTTAAATATGCAGTTGAGGGCCATACTGATAAAATGGTCGCTTTTATTCGTGATGAAACAAGTGCAAAGTATAAGATAAATTACGAATTAGTGTCCGTTGATCAAGCAGCCAATGCTGAGAAAAAGATTCCTAATGAATGGATTAAGGCTGGTCATGTGGGGCTAACTGATGATTTTTATCACTATGCATTACCACTAATTCAAGGAGCTTCTAATTCGCCAATGGAAGATGGATTACCTCGTTTTGCCCGCTTGAAAAAAATTAGCGCCAAAAAATAATGAAAACGATAAGTATGGGCGAAGTCCATACTTTTTATCGATGGGGTGATATTATGTTAACTTTTTTTAAAAAATTATTAAGAGTTCTTCTTAGTCGTGCTTTTATAGTTAGTTTACTACTATTTGTCCAACTATTTTTGCTAGTATTCTTAATTATCTCGATTGGTTTTCAACAGGGGCTCTCTTATTACGTCATTTTCTCTATTGTTGGCATCTTAGTTGCTTTTACAATTATTAATCGTGACTTTAATCCAGCTTACAAAATATCTTGGATTATTGCGATATTAACTGTGCCTTTTGTTGGCGTAATATTTTATCTGATGTTTGGCCGGATTAAAATGAGTAAAAAAACAAGGGCTAGAATTGATAAACTAGAAGCCGATAATTGCAAATTTAATCAAGAAAACCCTGGAATTAGCAATTTTGATGATGCAGAACATCAGAAAATTTACAATTATTTAACTAATACTACGGCAATGCCAGCATGGGAAAACACGGAAACAACTATTCTTTCTCCAGGAGAAAAATTTTTACCGAGTTTGCTAGAAGAATTAAAAAAAGCTAAAAAATTTATTTTTTTAGAATTTTTTATTATCGCAAAAGGGAAAATGTGGAGTGCAATTCATGAAATACTAAAACAAAAAATCTCTGAAGGCGTTGAAGTTAGAATTATTTATGATGATTTTGGCTGTTTGAAATATCTGCCTCGAGGTTTCAAAAAACAGTTAATAGCTGAAGGGATTAAGGTTGCTACTTTCAATCCTTTAATTCCGGTTTTGTCGATTAGCATTAACTATCGTGATCATAGAAAGATTGCGATTGTTGATGGTAAAGTTGGTTGGACTGGGGGAATGAATATCGGCGATGAATATGTAAATAAAAAAGAAGTCTTTGGTTATTGGAAAGATGCCATGATTAAGATTGAAGGCGAAGCAGTATTAAGTCTAACAAGTTTGTTTATTAATATGTGGGAACTTTGTACTAAAGAAAAGCTTAATTATCAAGATTATAAATCAAACCATAAAGTTCCTAGTCAAGGAATTGTCCAAGTCTTTGGCGACACTCCCTTTGACGGTCACTTAGTTACCGAAACAGTTTATATGAAGTTAATAGCATATGCGAAAAGGTATGTTTATATCACAACGCCGTATCTAATTATTGATAATGAAGTTAGTACAGCTTTAAAAACTGCAGCTTTAAGCGGAGTTGATGTCCGGATTGTTGTACCGCATATTCCTGACAAACGCCTCGTGTTTTGGATTACACAATCTTATTATATGGAACTAATTAGTGCTGGGGTAAAAATATATGAATATACTCCCGGGTTTATCCACGCCAAAACAATAATAACTGATGATTCTTTAAGCGTTATTGGCTCAGCAAACCTTGATTTTAGGAGTTTATATCTCCATTTCGAATCTTCTTGCTTACTTTATAATACTAAGTCTTTAGTTGATATCAAGGCTGATATTGACACAGAAATAGCTGAATCAGAGTTAATTACTCTAGAAAAATGTAAAGAAATTAAATTACTAAAAAGAATTTTTGTTGGCATTCTTCGAATCTTTGCCCCAATGTTATAAAAATATATAGGTAACTATTTATTTATTATAAGTAACATAGTATAATAAGAATGATAATTTAATAGGAGAAAAATATGAGAGCTTTTAAGAAATTTTTGCAGATTACAATTCTTTCCATGATTTTTTTGTTGTTGGTTGTACCCGTTAGCGCAGCATCAACGACAACGGGAAATGCTACTTATGAGGAAAATCAAAAATTAGATAAGATGGATATTGGATATGGGGTTAGTTATCTTCGTAGTATTGGTAAAACATCAGCTACTATTCGATCGGGAACAAAATATAATCAAACGGTTTATTATTTAAATACTGTTTGTAATGATACAATTCGCGTTATTCCGTGGGCTAGATTTGTCAACAATCGCTGGAGATTAACAAATGTTCAAACATTGATGGCTGATTTTGAGGAAAAAAATCC
>DATESD010000040.1:0-7135 GCA_035270985.1 Bacilli bacterium
ATCATCATTCTTCTTAATTTTTAAAAATGGTTTTCTCTTTCACCATAACTATCGCCTCCGTTTCGATTATAAACGAAGCCAACAGGAAAATTATGGTTAGTTTCGCTTGTAGTCGAAACTGTCTATAGAAAGTAATAACAGTCAACTAAAGTGACTTAGCTATCACAACAAACGTGTATTTCATTAACCTTCTTATTTTAAAGAGGCCTAATAGCCAAACTTCTCTTTTAGATAATGACCATATCTTCTTGATCATTAAAAGGATTGGCAAGCAGTTTGCGGTACGTATTATCCATTAACAGCGTTCCAAGCGGAGCAGTTATTAAAATAGATAAGACGGCCATTGTTAGAATCAGCGGGCCAACACTTAAATTCATTGATAAGGCTATCCCACCAATCGAAGCTTGGACTGTTGCTTTGGGAAGATAAGATATCGCGATGAATAGTTTTTCTTTTTTATTTAAGTTCGTAAACAGAAGTGACAAGTAAACACCAAACGAGCGAAACACTAAAGCTATTAATAAGACAATGATTGGTGCGAAACCGGCGCTAAAAGCATAATTTAAATCAACGGAAATTCCGACCAATACAAAAAGAATGATTTCAAAGAACACCCATAGTTTTTGATATCCTCTTTCAATTTTTATTGCTTCTTCTTTATTGCGAAGAAAAATCATAACCCCTAGTGTGATAATGGCAATCAGGGCCGAGATGGAAATATAGGCCTCAAGCAATGATTCAAACCCTATTAGTAAGAACGATGTGCCCAGTAAGATCAATACTTTAGATGTATTACTCAATTGTGCCTTTTTGAAAATTGGATTCACTATCAAAGAAGTAACAACCCCTAGCACTATTCCAAGAATAATTGAAATAGGTATTTGGCTTAATGCCCAAGTATTTAGTTCGCCGCCATTTGCTAAGCCAAGAAAGGCATAAAAAAGAATGATGACATAGATATCATCAGCGGCTGCTCCCGCCATGATCAGTTCAGGAACATTTTTATCTTTGCCATAGCCTTCTTTAATTAATTTTATCATCCTGGGAACAACAATAGCTGGCGAGACGGCCGCTAAAACTGACCCTAATAAAAGACTTTCAATAATACTAATACCTAAAATCAGTGGTCCAAAAATTAAAACCCCAATAATCTCCAAAGTTGCCGGAATAATGCACATTAAAATAGCGGGCTTCCCGATTTCTTTTAACTTCTTCAAGTCTAAAGATAATCCCGATCTTGTTAGAATAATGACTAAAGCAATTTGTCTTAATACCGGCGAGATTTGAATCAAAGAACCATCAATAACATTTAATAAAGAAGGCCCTAATAAAATACCAATAAAAATCATTCCTATCACTTTGGGAAGTTTTATTTTTTCAAAAATAAGTCCTGTTATAAATCCCCCTACGAGCACTAAGCCCATACTTAAAACCATGTTGTTCACTTCCTTTTTTCCATAAAAAAACGCCTAACCTTTAGGATTAGACGTCATTAGCTTTTAAAAAGCGGTTTTGGATTCCTCCATGGGAGATCATCATTCCCAAAATAATTATACTAGCCAATTAAAGATGGTGCGGGTGACAGGAATCGAACCTGCACTCCAAGGAACTAGATCCTAAGTCTAGCGCGTCTGCCAGTTTCGCCACACCCGCATACCATGAACAATATATTAGCATAATATTAAGGTATTTGCAAGTGTTTTTTAAAAATATAGCCCTTCTTTTTTTCTCTTTTTTACTAGTCTAATCTTTTGTTTTCCCTCATCCAAGCAATTGTATCTTTAACGGTGTCATGCATATCACGAGGAACATAGCCTAATTCTTTTGCGGCTTTTTCATAACTAAATACCGAATTAGAAAGTAGTGTATATAAAGAGTAACTAGTATAAAGAGGTGTTTTCTTTCTTATCTTATAGTACAACTCCGCTAGCGGAGCTGTTAACTTCGCAAACCAAATCGGTAGGATTGTTGTAATTGGCTTTCTTGGTGAGTAAGTGGCAACTATCGCCATTAAATCGCGAACACTAATATATTTATTGGCGAGAATATAGCATTCACCACTTCGACCCTTTTCAATTGCCGCGATAATGCCATTAGCAACATCACGAACATCAGCAAAATCATAGCCTCCATCAACTAAGGCTGTTAACTTCTTACTAAAATAGTCTTGAATTAGTTGCGTTAAGTGCCCATGGCCGTAATCATATGGGCCAACAATTCCTGATGGATGAACAACAACAGCATTTAAGCCTTCTTTAGTTTTATCTAAAACATATTGTGTGGCAATAGATTTTGTTTTTGCATATTCTCCCTTGACTAAATCCGGATCAAACTTATCAACTTCAACAATTGTTTGACCTTTTTTTAGTTCTGGAATCGCATGAACACTACTTACATGGATTAATCTTTTAACATTATTCGCCAAACACTTATCAACGACGTTTTTAGTGCCGTTAACATTAACATCATAAACTAATTTTGATACTTTAGTCGCAATGGAAATTATTCCCGCACAGTGAATAACAATAACCTCTGCTTTTTCTGTTCCGGCAAATAAGGTATCAATATCGTCTTTATTGCAAACATTGCCGAAAAATACTGTACAGCCTAACTCTACTAATTTTTTAGTAACTTCATGCGGTAGTACCAAAGCCCTCATTTCCACTTTTTCTGAACTAAGTTTTCTAATGATCGTATTCCCAAGATGTCCATTTGCTCCGGTGATGATATAAACACGTTTCATAATTAGCCTCCTTTGCGTTATGAGCTGTTAATACAGAAGTCACATATATTTATATTATAACATTTATATTGCTGTTTCAATGCCTATATATATATTATAGCACGCTAATTATGCTTTTGCTTATTGATAACTAAAAAAATGTGACAACTTTACCAAATATAACATTTATTGGAGGGGTAAAACTGTACCTTGATAAGTTGACAAGATATATTCTTTGATTTGGAGCTGTGATAATGCAGCAATTAAAACTTTGATTACTTCAGCGTTTTCATTACCACGTTTTACAGCAATGATATTGCCATAAGTTGCCGCAGCAACGCTTAAAGCATCTTCCGTAGCTAGCAGTTTACTTAAAGGAATACTCGCCCCGACGGCGTAATTACCGTTAATCACGGCGTAATCAACTTCAACTAATTGAACTGGCAAAGCGGCCGCTTCAAATGGTTTAATGACAATATTATAAGGGTTTTTAGTAATATCTTTATCGGTGATTAGTAAGCCTTTAGTTTGATCAACTTCAATAATTCCTAAGGCAGTTAATAGCAATAGCGCCCGTGCATAATTGGTTGTATCATTGGGAACGGCAATCGTCGCCTTATCTTTGATATTTGTTAGGCTGCTACTTTTCCCGGCATAAATCCCTAATGGCTCATAATGAACAGCATAAACAGAAACTAAATCTGTGTTTTGGGCTTCATTAAAACTATTTAAATACGGAAGATGTTGGAAAAAGTTAGCATCAAGCTCACCTTCTTGTAAGGCGATGTTCGGTAAGACATAATCATTATAAACTTTTATTTGCAATTCATAGCCTTGAGCCGTAACATACTCGCGAACTTGTTCTAAAATCTCCGCATGCGGGCTAGCTGAGGCACCAATAACTAAGACCTTGTCGTTAATCTTGTTTTTACTACATCCGGTTAATAACACAACTAAAACTAGTAACCATACTCCTAATATTTTTTTCATTTTCTTCTCCTCTTATTTTTTATCTATTTTTTTCGCAATTCCATCAAACATAAGTTGGATCACTTGAACAATAATAACAATAAATACTAAAACAATTAACATTGTTTTTGTATCAAAACGGTAATATCCATTCTCGATGGCAATGTTACCTAAGCCACCACCGCCAACAGCGCCACTTAAGGCACTGTAACCAATTAACATAATAATCGTTATCGCTAAACCGCGAACTAATGACGGAATAGCCTCAACTAAATAAACTTTAAAAATTATTTCTAAACTATTACACCCCATACATTTAGCTGATTCAATAACCCCTCTATCCACTTCATTTAATGAGTTTTCCGTTAGGCGGGCAACAAAGGGAATCGCCCCAATGGCCAGGGGAATAATCATCCCTCTAACGCCGATTGAAGTGCCGATAAGGGCTCTTGTTATCGGGATTAAGGCGATTAGTAAAATAATGAAAGGAATGGAGCGCCCGAGATTAATAATGACATTGAGAATCTTGTGAACCACTCTTTGGGGAAAAAGTCCATCTGCTTCTGTTGCGATGACTAAAACCCCAATCGGAACCCCAACCAAGTAAGCAATTATTGTTGAAAAGGCGACCATCAATAATGTATCAAAAATGCCTTGAAAAATATCAACACGTTGTAATATTTCCAGAATTTGCTTCATTAAATTATCAACTCCTTTCCTAATAACATTTTAGTTATTTCATTTTGCGGATTATCTAAAACTTCACCTACGGCCCCTTCTTCAACAACCTTGCCATAATTAAGGACAGCAAGGCGATCACACACGTTTTTCACAACACCAATTTCATGAGTGATAATAATTATCGTTACATTGTAACGTAAATTAATTTCTTTTATCAAAGTTAGAATTTGCTTAGTCGTGATGGCGTCTAGGGCACTAGTCGGTTCATCGAACAATAATAAGGAAGGATTCGTGGCGAGCGCTCGCGCAATCGCGACTCTTTGCCGTTGTCCACCCGATATTTTCGCGGGATATGCCTTTTCTTTACCCTCCAAGCCAACAAACTTAAATAGTTCACTAACTCGAGCAATTATTTTATTGTTATCATCGCGCCGAATCTTTAAGGGAAAACTAACGTTCTCAAACGCTGTTCGCTGCATCAGTAAGTTATAGCCTTGAAAAACAACGCCAATGTTACTCCTAAACTTCCGTAAGTCATTGCCAGTTAGTTTATAAATGTCCTTTCCACCAATAATAATATTCCCTTGATCAGGTTTTTCTAAAGTTGATAGACACCGTAAAAGCGTTGATTTACCAGCTCCTGATAAACCAATAATCCCATAAATCTTTCCCTCTTCAATCTCTAGGCTAACATCATCAAGTGCTAAGATTACTTCTTCGTTAACTTTAAAAGCTTTTGTTAGGTTTTTTATTTTAATCATCTGTTTACCTCCAGAAAATAAAAAAATCTCGTCCTTATACAAAAGGACGAGATATAATGTTTCCCGTGATACCACCTTAATTCGCTATTACTTTACAGTAATAGCCTCTTCTAGTACTTGATAAATAAGTCTCGCATACTATATCACGATAACGGGTGAAACCGACACAATCTAATTTTGCAACTCAATCATGCAACTCCGAGGCCATGTTCAATCATTTTCTCCTATGCTTGCTTTCACCTAATCAAGCTCTCTAAAGATAGTTTCCAATAATTTACTCTTCTCTTCACTGTTTTTAATTTTATTTAAATGTACTATCATTGTATCACTAAAGAAAGTGCTTGTCAAAAAGAAAAGGTTTTCTTTAATGTTTTATCATCATTAAGGAAGTTTATGGCCGACTGATGAATATAGGGCATACCACTCCGGTCTTGTTAATTCAATGTTTCTCGCCTGCACAATTTCTTGTAAGTGCTTGATACTCGTTGTGCCAACAACAGCAGTTATCTTTGCAGGGTGGCGCAAAATCCAACTAATCCCAATTGCATTTTTAGTTACTTGATATTTCTTTGCTAATTGCCCTAACATTTCATTTAACTCGGGATAATTAGGATTATCGATGTAGCTCCCTTCAGTCCATGAAGCCATCAAACTCGACCACGATTGGAGCTTTATACCATTAAGTTGGCAATATTCGATTAAACCACTCGAGTGATCTACTGATTCTTTTTCACTCATATTTACAAAAATTCCTTGATTAACTAAATGTGAATGAACTAAGCTAAACTGCAGTTGGTTATATTTAATCGGTTGTTTAACAAACTTCTTAAACAATTCTATTTGGTGAGGATTCATATTCGAAACACCGAATTCACGAACTTTTCCTGCAGCATATAATTCCTCAAAAGCCGCATTTACTTCAGAAAAATCAATTAAAGCATCAGGGCGGTGCAGTAAAAGAATATCAAGATAGTCAGTCTTTAAAGCCAGCAAACTTTTATCGACTTGCGCTAAGATATGTTCTTTCGATAAATCATAATACCCCTTACAGATTCCACATTTTGTTTGTATTTTTATCTGTTTCCGGATTTCTGGGTTTCTTAATAACACTTCGCCAAATATTTCTTCGCATTTTCCTGCTCCATATATATCAGCATGATCAAATAAAGTTACTCCTAAGCCAATAGCGGCTTTGACTAAAGCTTCCGCTTGACCAATATTTAGTTTTGCTAGTCGCATACATCCTAAAGAAATTTGTTTTTCCATCGTCATTTTACCTTTCTTTACTAATAATTATTATAACATTATCAGGCCGTCTATGCAAAAAAAAGGCTTGTTTATTAGAGAACGCAAAGTGTTATCTAGTAAGCAAGCCGATACTTCTTAGATGGCAGGGCTAGTAGGATTCGAACCTACGGAATGACAGGGTCAGAGCCTGTTGCCTTACCACTTGGCTATAGCCCTAAATGCCATCAATATTATACACTAATAACTTTTTATTAAAAAGCATTTGTTATAATTTTTTGATGGGGAAAAATAAATATAACTGACCATTTTCCGCCGGGCAATTATATTCTTGGACAGCGCCTACCAGATTATGCCCTTTTTCGGGAATATAATCATTAATTACATAATCAAATATTTCTTGATAATTATCATCAACACGGGCAAACAAATAAGAGAACGCTGGTATTGTCCACTTTTCCCAACCTTTAGGGGCCTTGATCCGGTCGCCAACTTCTACTCCCGCCATATAATACCCTTCTTTTAAGTCTTTCCACGGTAAGAAGCTCATCGTCTCATCACTCATAGATCCCCAAAAACCAACAGCATTTCCGGCTTGGTCTTGCTTGGCAAAGATAGCTATCTCAGAATATTTGATTCCTAATTGATCCCATAGTTTTTCAACATCCTCAGGATTACTATTGGCATCAACATAAATAGATTTCCCTAAAATAGAAAACGCCTCGCGATCACACGCAAAAACTTCGACGACGGTTTT
>DATESD010000041.1:0-10814 GCA_035270985.1 Bacilli bacterium
TGCGGAGTATGTTATCTTATCCGATTGCTATCATGTTTGTAATATCGATTACAAAGAATTATTAAAACAGCATAAAGAAAAACAAGCTGACATTACATGCGCTTATCATGAGTGTATGGTTTGTCGCGATGATTATATGCCCATTAATCGCTTTGTTGTTGATGAAAATGAAAGAGTTGTGGAAATGGAAGTTTTACCGATTTTTTCTGGAAAAGCTAATATGTCAATGGATATTTGGGTAATGAAAAAGGATTTACTAGAAAAATTAATTGATGAAGCAATTCTTACTAATTATCGCAGTTTTAACCGTGATATTTTAAGTAAAAATTTAAACAACTTAAAAATCTTTGGTTATAGATTCAGTGGTTATTTTGGTAACATCTCGAGTCTTCAATCATATTACAACGTTAATAAGAATTTATTAAAGAAAGAAATTAGAGATGAAATATTTTATCAACCAGGGCGATCAATTTATACTAAAGTTAGAGATTCAGCCCCAACAAGATACGGCGTTGATTCAAAGGTAGTTAACTCTTTAATTGCTGATGGCTGTATTATTGAAGGCGAAGTTCATAATTCAATAATTTTTAGAGGAACTAAAGTTGGTAAAGGTGCTATTATAAAAGATTCAATCTTAATGCAAGATACAATGATTTCAGCGGGAAAACATCTTGAATATGTTATTACTGACAAAAATGTAATAATTAAATCAAAAAAAGAGTTAGTAGGAAACGCTGAATATCCGATATATGTTAAAAAAGGAGGAATTTTATAACATGGCCATAAAAAAGATTTTGTATGTAACATCCGAATGTAAGGGATTTGCGGTAACAGGAGGCTTAGCTGAGGTTGCAGGAAGTTTACCAAAAGCAATTATGCAAGCTAATAAAAACTATCGAGTAAAAGTATTAATGCCGCTTTATAAAACGATTCGGGAAAATTATGCTAGCGAATTATCACTAGTTGGCTCAACAACGGTTGTCTTGGCTTGGAGAAGCGTTTATTGTGGGGTCTACACCTTAAAAAAAGATGGTGTAGAATATTACTTCATTGACAATAAATATTATTTCGACCGTGACCAACTATATGGATATTTTGATGATGGGGAAAGGTTTGCTTATTTCTCCAAAGCTGTTTTTGCAGCAATGGAAATAATGAAATTTTATCCTAATATAATTCATACAAATGATTGGCATACAGCCTTAGTTAACGTATATTTAGATGTATTATATAAGAAACAAGGATATCTAATGGATATCAAATCAGTATTTACGATTCATAATATCGAATATCAAGGAATCTATGATAAGTTTTTCTTAGAAAATGTTATCGGTATTGGGGAAATGTATACAGGAATCGTTGAATATAAGGGATTAATTAATTTAGTTAAAGGAGCCATAGTTTGTAGTGACGTTGTAACAACAGTTAGTCCGCGTTACGCGAAAGAAATCACAACAACGGCTTATGCTGTTGGCTTAGAACATATTATCCGCATTAATAATCAAAAGTTAATCGGGATTATTAACGGTATTGATACTGAATTTTATAATCCAATGACCGACAAAGCTTTGAAATATAATTATGGTGTCGAGAACTTTGAAGAAAAATTAAAAAACAAGCGAGAATTACAAAAATCGCTTGGTTTAGAAGTTAATGATAAGACGTGTATAATTAGCGTTATTACGCGTTTAGCTAGTCATAAAGGAATTGATTTGATTATTGAACGTTTTAATGAAATAATGCAAGAAAACGTTCAGTTTGTGATGCTAGGAACTGGTGAAAAAGCATATGAAGATAAATTTAGAGAATTTGCTGGTTGGTATCCGGGACGAGTTGCAACATTAATTACTTTTAATAATCAGTTATCAAAACGTATTTATGGTAGTTCGGATTTATTCTTAATGCCTTCAAAAATGGAACCATGTGGCCTTAGTCAAATGATTGCTAGTCGTTATGGAACAATTCCGATTGTCCGTGCAACTGGAGGATTATTTGATTCAATCAAGGATTATAGTGAAGAAGGCAATGGTTTTGTCTTTAAGGATTATGATTCTTCGAAGATGTTAGAAAAAATAAAAGAAGCGGTTAGTTTGTTCCAAAATCAGAAGGAATTTACGACGCTTGCTAAAAAAGTTATGGCTGTTGATTTTACATGGAATAAATCAGCGGAAGAGTATATCAAAATGTATCAAAACCTCACAAAAAAATAGAGGTGTTGAAAATAGGAGTGTAATTATATGACAGAGTATATGAAAAATTTATCAATTAAGGATTCAGTAGAAGAAGCTCTAACAATGCTTTTTGGAGTCCAAACAAGCGATGCCAATCTTGACCAATTATATAAGGCATCAGCTACTGTCGTTAATAATATCTTGCGTCGCAAACGCAAGGTTTTTAACGCTAAAGTAAAGGAAGCAAAAGGGAAAAGAGTTTATTATCTTTCAATGGAATTTTTAATGGGTAGATCGCTAAAAAATAATATCTATAATCTTGGCTTAATCGAAGAATTTAATGAAGCCATTAAGCCTTATGGATATACTTTAGAAAATTTATATGAAAAAGAACCAGATGCGGGACTAGGTAACGGTGGTTTAGGCCGCTTAGGCTCTTGTTATTTAGATGCCCTTGCTAGTCAAGATTATCCTGCAATGGGATTTTCCCTACGTTATGAGTATGGTTTATTCAAACAAAAAATAGTCGATGGCTGGCAAACTGAATTACCGGATGTATGGTTGCCGGGTGGTGAAGTTTGGTTAGCGATGCGCGAAGATAAGACAGTAACCGTTAAATTTAGTGGTAACATTGAAGAAAAAACTGTTGGTGGTAAAACAATTTATGATTATAAAAATTATCAAGAAATTGAAGCTGTTCCTTATGACATGATGGTTTCGGGAGCTAGTAGTAATGCTATTAGTGTTCTTCGCTTATGGCGAAGTGTAAATATTCGTAATTTTGATTTGAACTCATTCTCACAAGGTGATTATCTTCAAGCAATGCGCGAATATAACGAAGCAGATTTAATTACGAAAATACTTTATCCCTCTGATGATCATTATGAAGGAAAAGCACTGCGAATTAAACAACAATATTTTTTAGTTAGTGCTTCGATTCAAAACATTATTAAAGATCATATTCGGTATTATGGTGATGTCCGCAGTTTACCAAAATATGCGGCGATTCATATTAATGACACTCATCCTGCGCTATGTATTCCAGAATTAATGCGCATCTTAATGGATGATTATGATATCTCTTTTGATGATGCTTGGGATATAGTAACTAAAACAGTTGCCTATACTAATCATACTGTCTTAGCAGAAGCTTTAGAGAAGTGGTCGGAAGAATTAATTAATAAAATTATTCCGCGGATTTATATTATTATTAAACAAATTAATAAACGCTTTATTGATGAAGTAAAATGTGATGGCCTAAATGAAGATTGTTATAGAGATCTAGCAATCATCGGAAATAATCAAGTCCGGATGGCTAATTTAAGCGTTATCGCTTCGCATACAGTTAATGGTGTGTCAGCGCTACATAGTAAAATTATTAAAGAGAGTATTTTTAATGGCTATTATCACTTAACTCCAGAGAAGTTTACAAATGTTACTAATGGAATTGCTTATCGCCGTTGGTTATGTCAATCAAATCCTAATTTAGTGGAACTGTTAGATGAAAAAATTGGCTTTGACTATCATAAAGATGCCGATAAATTAGTTGATTTATTGAAGTACTATGATGATGATGATGTTTTAGAGCGCTTAGGGAAAATAAAATACCAAAACAAATGTGATTTTGCGAAGTATTTATATAAAAAAACAGGAGTGACGATTGATCCAAAAACAAGATTTGATGTTCAGGTAAAGAGATTACATGAATACAAACGACAATTGATGAATGCTTTAAAAATTATTGCCTTATTCATTGATTTAGAAGATAACCCTAATATGGAGATGACACCGCAAACATTTATTTTTGGGGCGAAAGCAGCGCCAACATATTATGTTGCGAAGGAAATTATCAAACTAATCTGTTCGATTTCTAGTGAAATTGCTAAACGTCCAGCAATGCAAAAAAAATTGAATGTTATTTTTGTTGAGGATTATAACGTTACACTAGCCGAATCGTTAATTCCTGCTAGTGAAGTTAGCGAGCAAATCTCACTAGCTGGTAAAGAAGCTAGTGGTACTGGTAATATGAAGTTTATGATTAATGGAGCGATGACTCTTGGAACTCTAGATGGTGCTAATGTTGAGATAATGGGCGCTGTTGGTGAAGAAAACTTTTTCTTATTTGGGATGAAAGCTGAAGAAGTTAAGGCTTTATGGGCCAAGAGTTATCAAGCTCAAGATTTCTATAATACTAACTATCGTCTAAAAAGAGTTTTAGATCGCCTAGATTTAGGTTTTAATGGTCAATCATTCGCGAACATTAAAAAATATTTATTAAATAATTATCCGATTGCTGATCCTTATATGTGTTTAGCTGATTTTAATGATTACATGCGCGTTCATTATCAAATGGATGAAGCGTATAAAGATCGTAAAAGATGGAATCAAATGTCTCTAGTTAATATTTCCAAAGCAGGAATCTTCTCAGCTGACCGTAGTATTCGGGAATACGCTGAAAGAATTTGGAATATTTATCCAATAAAATAATATGCGAGATATTTTATTTAATCCAATCTTAAAAGAATATAAAACCCCAAGCGGAGCTGTAAAAATTAAAGAAATTATTACTATAACTCTCCAGATCACTAAAGAATATGTAATTGGTGATTTAAAAATTTGCCTGCGGAGAGATTATGAAAATAATTGCTCGACATATCTCTTAACAAGAATCGGTGAAGAGGGCAACTACTGGGTCTATGAAACTAAGTTTCAACTTGATAACGAGGGTATTTACTGGTATCATTTTGAGTTTAGTGATTTATATGGTAAGCATAATATTGCTTCTAACGATGCACTAGAACCTTTTTTGACTGACGACTTGCCGAAAGAATGGCAATTAAGTGCTCATCTTGGCTTTAAGGGGAAATTAAATTGGTTAAAAGGGAAGATAATATATCAAATATTACCGGATCGATTTTGTAATGGTGGGGTTGAATTTGTAAAAGATTATGCCATTATGCATCAAGACTGGTATGAAACTCCTCTTTATAAACCGGTAAATGGAGAAATACTAAATAACGATTTCTTTGGTGGAGACTTAAAGGGAATTACTAAAAAGCTAGATTATCTTAAATCTCTCAATGTCGGTGCCATTTATTTGAATCCTATTTTTACTGCTTATTCTAATCATAAATATGATACAGCTAATTATATGGAAATTGATCCGATGTTTGGCGATGAAGCAGATTTTATTGAATTATGTGCGAAAGCAAAAGCATTAGGGATTAACATTATCCTTGATGGTGTATTTAATCATACTGGATGTGACAGTATATATTTCAACAAAGCTCATCGTTTTTCTCAGATAGGGGCGGCTCAATCAACTAAATCACCATATTATCATTGGTATAAATTTAAGTCTCATCCGCATTCTTATGAATGCTGGTGGAATTTCAAGAGTCTTCCGGCACTTAACCAAAAGTGTGAAGATTACCTTGAATTTGTGACTGGAGCTAATGGTGTTTTGAATAAGTGGTTAAACTTGGGCGCAAAAGGTTGGAGATTTGACGTTATTGATGAATTAAATGATGTCTTTATTGAAAAGATTGCGGCAACCGTAAAAGCCAATAATCCGGAAAATATTTTAATCGGTGAAGTTTGGGAAGATGCATCGAACAAAACAGCGTATAGTAAAAGAAGAACATATTTTTCTGGTAAACAAATAGATTCAGTAATGAACTATCCGTTTCGGGAAGCAATTATTGATTATATTTTACACAATAATTACTATGGACTTCGTAATAAAATAAGAACAATTATTAACAATTATCCTAAACATGTTTTAGATAGTTTAATGAATATAATTTCTACTCATGATACTGTTAGAGCCCTAACAAAGTTTTCGTCAATTAACTATAATTATTTATCGAAAGAAGAACAAGCTGAATATGTATTATCTAAGGAAGAGTATTATAGCGCTCGCCAAAAATTGAAAATGGCGACAGCTATTCAATACACTCTCCCTGGAGTACCCTCAATATGTTATGGTGATGAAGTTGGCTTACAAGGATTTAAAGATCCTTTCTGTCGCCGCTGTATGCCGTGGGACCGCTTTGATGAAAACATTCTTGCCTGGTTTAAAAAATTAGGTGAAATTAGAAAACATAGTGTTTACCTTGATGGACTTTACCAAGAAGAAGTTTGTGGCGCGGAAATATTTGCTTTTTCCCGAATTAAAGGCCAGCAAAAGATTACCACAATCGTCAATAATAGTTATTATGATTATTATTATAAACTTGAGAAAGGCTTGGATTTGATTAACGAATTAAAAATAGTTGATGGAGTAACAATCGCTTCTAAGAGTGCAATTATTGTTTTAGTACGATAGGCTGATTTAAAAATCAGCCTTTTTTTATAGTAATTGTGATTTTTAAGAGATTATGTTATTATTAAATTAGCAGAAAGTGCTAGGAGAATACCAATGTATACAGTGAAACTAAAAAAAGATGAAGAAAAAAGAATTATCGAAGGTCATCCTTGGATTTACGCCAATGAAGTTCAAAAAATTGAAGGCGAAGGGACTCAAGGTAGTATTGTAAAAGTAATCGCTTATGATCAACGGTTCATTGGCTATGGTTATATTAACCATGCTTCAAAAATAATTGTGAGACTTTTAACTCGTGATGAAACGCCAATTGACCGCGACTTTTTCTACGAAAGAATTAAAGCAAGCAATGATTACCGGTTATCGCTAGGATATAGTGATAATTACCGGGTTGTATTTGGGGAGTCAGATTTACTACCGGCTTTGATCGTTGATAAATATGGCGACTATTTATCAGTCCAATTTTTAGCTTTAGGCATGGAAGTTAGAAAAGAAATGATTGTTGATATTTTGGTAGAAATATTCCACCCACTTGGCATTTATGAGCGAAGCGATGTTAGTGTTCGGGAAAAAGAAGGACTGCCACTTACTAAGGGAAAACTCTATGGTGATTTTGATCCGCAAAATGTTGTGATTGTTGAAAACGGGATAAAAATGATAATCGATTTAGAAAATGGTCAAAAAACAGGATACTTTCTTGACCAAAAAGAAAATCGTGATAATTTAAAATATTATGTTAAAGACAAAGAAGTTTTAGATTGTTTCTGTAATGTCGGCGGCTTTTCGCTTTGCGCGAGCAAGTACCTTGCTAAACAGATTACAGCGATTGATATTAGTGCACTAGCGATAAAACAACTAACAGAAAATGCTGCACTAAATGGTTTTAAAAATATCGAAACAGTTACCGCTGATGTCTTTGAACAATTGCGTTTATTTAAAAAAGATAAAAGAAAATTTGATGTGATTATTCTTGACCCTCCAGCATTTACTAAGAGTAAAGATACAGTTAAAGCAGGGTATCGCGGATATGTTGATATTAACAGTAGCGCTTTAAAACTTTTAAATAAAGGGGGATATTTAATAAGTTGTAGTTGTTCGCAACACTTAACCCTAAATTTATTTATGAACATGATTAAAGACAGCGTTAACGAGGCGAAAGTTACTGCCCGAATGGTTGAACTTCGTAGCCAAGGTAGGGACCATGCAACTTTAATTGGGATTGATGAATCAATGTATTTAAAAGTGGCGGTAATTAATGTTTTATAAATATTAGTAGACTTAAAAAAAACTTTAAATAAAAGTAGCGGATAGCTACTTTTTCCTTTTTGATATTGCAAAAGAATCGATAATGAAGTAAAATATCTAATTGGAAGGTAATTAATATATGAGCAAAGAATTTATTAAGAAAGTCCTCAATATAGCTTTACCTATTGTTCTAAGTCATCTTTTAATTACTTCTTTTGGTATAG
This sequence comes from Bacilli bacterium, assembly GCA_035270985.1. Lineage (GTDB taxonomy): Bacteria > Bacillota_I > Bacilli_A > ML615J-28 > CAG-698 > JAAYBG01. The sequence continues at coordinate 7,965 of DATESD010000041.1, forward strand.
CTGATACTATTATGGTTAAGTTTATCCCCCGAGGTATTTCTGGAGTTGGCCTAGCTAGCCAAATAAGCAACGTTTGTGGAACGATAATGTTCGCTTTTTCTGTTGGCGTGGGGATGTTCATTGCTCAGTTTTTTGGTGATAAAAAAGAGAAGGGGATTCGTAAAACATTTGCTTTGCTTCTGATTCTAGCATTTATTTTAGGACTCTTGTTTACTGTTTTAGGATTGTTCTTTCCCAAACCTATTTTACAAATCTTTACCGATGATCCTGTTGTTTTAGATATTGGTGTTAGATATATTAAGATAGTTGCTCTTTCTTACATTCCTAATCTTTTGTCGATAGCTTTCTCAACGGCCTACCGCAATATTCAAGATACAAAGATGAATTTTATTATTCAAACCATCTCAGCAACAATAAATGTTGTGTTTAACTGGCTTTTAATTTTTGGAATTTGGATATTCCCGGAAATGGGTATTGAAGGAGCCGCCCTAGCAACATTGATTTCTGCGGTCTTTAATTTAGGATTTAATATTATTTACGGAGTGCTTTCTAAACAAATATTTATGGCTAAAATAAATGATTTTTTTACTTGCTTCAACAAGAAGTTTATTAAACAAGTAATGAAAAAATCAATTCCCTTGTTAATTAACGAAACTATGTTTAGTGTGGGTTCAATGCTATATATTGTTATCTTTAATAAATTGGGTACTGATGCTTATGAGGGCTACCGGATTACGGAAACTATTATCGGGCTCTTATTTACGGTCTCCTATGGATTAAGTGCTGCTGTTTCTTCAATGACCGGGGCCTGCCTGGGCGCTGATGACAATGAACAAGCGCAAGAGTATGGCAATAACTTTGTTAGGATGGGATTATTCCTGTCCTTAGCGATGGGACTAATCGTCATCTTAACCGCTAAACCCTTAGTTAATTTATTTAATAGCGATGAGGTTACCGCAGCTAGTATAAAAATCGCCATTACTTTAATGTATGTTATGGCTTTAAGAATTACATTAAAGATGTTTATAAATGTGCTATTTGCTATTTTTAGAGCTGGTGGTCATAGTCGGTTTGTGATGTTCATGGATAGTGGCATTATGTGGTTGGTCGGTCTACCAATTGCTTTTATTGGTTATCGCTATTTAGGAATTACTAATATCGCCATCTTGTTCCTTGTTATGCAAGTTGAATCAGTGATTAGAATTGTCGTTGGTTTAAAAGAATATTATACATATAGTTGGCAAAATAATATTATTCGTCAGCTTGAAGAGCAATAAAAAAATATCATATTGCAAACTGCCTTTTTAGAGGGGTTTGCTTTTTTATTTATGATTATGATAACATTTCTGTTCATCTTAATCTTCCTTTTTTATTGAAAACAAATCGAGAATATGATACTATAGATAGTATAGAGAAGAAGAAAAAGGAAGAAGCGTATGAAAAATTATGTTTTAGCAATCGATCAAGGAACAACTAGTTCACGAGCTATTATTTTTGATAAGGCAAGTCAAATTGTTAGTATTGCGCAAATGGAAATTAATCAAATATGTCCAAAGAGTGGTTGGGTTGAGCACAATCCTAATGAAATTTGGGAAACTGTTTACGCTGTGATTAAAGAAGCACTATTTAAGAGTGGCCTGCACCTAAAAGATATTTCTGCTATCGGAATCACAAACCAAAGAGAAACGACAGTTTTATGGGATAAAAAAACGGGGAAGCCGGTTTATAATGCCATTGTTTGGCAAAGTCGGCAATCACAAAAGATTTGTGAGCAATTAATCGCTGATGGTCATTCCGAGATGATTCATGCTAAAACGGGATTAGTAATTAATCCATATTTTAGTGCTAGTAAAGTTAAATGGATTTTTGATAATGTTCCGGGAGTTTATGAACGAGCTTTAAAAGGGGAAATATTGTTTGGGACGATTGATACTTTCCTTGCTTGGAAATTAACAAATGGAACTTTACATATTACTGACCCATCGAATGCTTCACGGACGATGTTATATAATATTAATACTTTAGAATGGGATCAAGAAATTCTTGACTTGTTTAAAATTCCTCGCTGTATTTTGCCAGTTGTGAGAAATACTAGTGAGATATATGGAGTTGCTAGTAAATTATGGGAAATAGATGATAATGCTAACGTTCCGATTGCGGCGATTGTTGGGGACCAACAAGCCTCACTGTTTGGTCATTGTTGCTTTAATATAGGCTGTTTAAAGAACACTTATGGAACGGGATGTTTTATGTTGATGAATACAAAAAACAAGCCAGTTTTTTCCAAGACAGGGCTATTAACCACCATTGCTTGGAAAATCGGCAATGAAGTAGAGTACGCTTTAGAAGGCTCAGTCTTTGTAGGGGGTTCAGTTATTCAATGGCTTCGTGATAATATGCGACTATTCTTAAAGTCTAAGGACTGTGAAGCCTACACCGAAAGAGTCACAGGTAGTGATGGGGTTTACTTTGTCCCTGCCTTTGTGGGACTAGGAACGCCTTATTGGGATGATGATGTTCGGGGTTCAATTTTCGGTTTAACAAGAGCAACGAAGAAAGAGCATTTTATTACGGCAGCGGTTGAATCTATTGCTTATCAGTCGAAAGATTTAATGGAAGTTATGAAAGAAGAAACGGGAATAAAAATCGATAGCTTAGCCGTTGATGGCGGAGCGAGCGTTAATAATTATTTAATGCAGTTTCAATCCAATATTCTCGGTTTGAAACTAATTAGGCCAGCTTGCCTAGAAACAACAGCCTTAGGGGCTGCTCACTTAGCAGGCTTAGCAGTTAAAGTTTGGGTTAATAAAGAAGATGTTATTAAATGTCATACGATTGATAAGATCTTTT
>DATESD010000042.1:0-3120 GCA_035270985.1 Bacilli bacterium
GGAAAATATTGTTGAAATAACAAGCGATAATGTTCCGCGTTTATCGTATAAAATACCAAACGCCAGGGCTGCAAGGGCATCAATTCCCATAACAACAGCATATATAAGGGGAATATAAACGACATCAATTGTCGTTGCATATCCAATGTGATAGGCTAGGACAGGATAGTCAATAAAACCGAGGGCAATCATAACAATGGCAAGCATATAAAAGAAGAAAGCCTTATTACCCTCTAGACCTTTTTTCTCAGTTTTAGTCTCAAGTTGTTCCGGATGAGGATATTTTACCTTCGTAATAACTAAGGTAACAAGAGTCATAATCGCAAAAATTCCTAAAAGCCCAAAGGCGACCTGGTATCCTCGAAGTTCGCTACCTTTGTTTAAACTAAGAACAAAGAAGACAAACAGAGGTCCGAGGAAAGCACCGAATTGATCCATTACCTCTTGTAAGGCGAAGGCCTTGCCAACGCCTAATTGTTGCGTTGTAAAGGAAGTGAGAGCACTTTTAGCTGGAGCTCGAATGCCTTTCCCGACGCGTTCTAAAAGAATTAGCATAATGGCAACTTGCCATATGGAAGCATCAACAAAGAATAAAAGGGGAATGACAAGCAGATTTATTGCATAACCAACAATCATCAACAACCAATATTTTTTCGTCTTATCAGCGATAACACCAGTCACGATTCTCAGCGCTTGACCAATAAATTCGCCGAGCCCTGACGTAAAAGAAATAAGGAAAGCAGAAATACCAAGGAGGCCAAGATAAGGCCCATAGATACTGCGAGCACCTTCGTGGGTGAAGTCAGATAAAAGACTAATAAATCCTAATAAAAAAAGAAAAATGATAGCCGCTTTCTTTGGGCTTTTATTCATGTTATCGCATCCTTTAGTGTTGTAAAAGTATAATTATATTATAACTATTTCCTTGATGAATAGCAAAAGGAATAATTAAAAAAAGTTATAAAACTAAGTTCATTTTTTATAAGTTATAGACATTTATCTTTTGGGAATGTTTTTTAATCATTACCATAATACTACCGTTTTTTTATAAATAGATATTTTCGTAAAATGAGGGAGGAAAAGGTTATGGTAATGAGTGAATCAAGGAAAATTAAGTAAGAAGTCTCTTTTTACTTGTAAATATTAGGATACTGTGGTAATATATTAAATGGTAAATGAAGCGTATGGATATGAAAGTTGTTGTTGTAAGTGATAGTCATCACGACCTAAAACTATTAAAAAGAATTGCTGATCTTCATCCCGATGCAGATCTTTTTTTACATGCCGGCGATAGTTGTCGGCCGGAAAGTGAACTGCGACCGTACTTAACAGTGCGTGGTAATCAAGATTATTTAGTTAAAACTGACTACCGGATTGTTGAAGCCGGGGTGGTGAAAATATATTTGTTCCATGGCCATCGCTCATTCTTGTCACCAACTACTTTAGAAGCAGTGGCGCGGAATAATGATTGCCAGGTAATTATTCATGGGCATACCCATGTTCCATATTATCAAGTGGTTAACGGCATTCATATCTTATGTCCCGGGTCTCTTGCTTATCCACGGTCGAGCCGTGGAACAACTTATGCGATAATAACCATTACTGAAAGCAAAAATATAAAAATAGAAATATTAGATATCTAGAGGTCCATATGAATTTTGAAAAAATTGATTTATACTATGATTTAGTCGATCAAGCTTGTATGATTATCTATGAGGATTTACATCTTGATTACTTCGAATCCTTTTTACGAGTTAGCCGGGATATTAATGTTGGCCTTGATGATGCTAAATTATCTGATGAAGCCCTTAAAAAGTTAGAAAATATTTATGAAATTATCACCTTAGAGAATTTCTATAATGAAGAAGTAAGGCTAGCCTTAGAATTAGTAATTGTTAAGGCCTTTAAACATATAAATTTCCCTCTGGACTTGATGACCCCCGACACAATTAATTATTTAGTGGCGATGATCATCAAAACGAAATATCCCGAACAAGAACTGGCCATTTTGGATACTAATTTGGGAACGGGAAATATGTTAAACGCGGTTAGCAATAATCTTGATTTTGCCCCTAGTTTAGCGGGAATTGAAAAGAATGAAACCTTAGTTAAACTCGCCCAGGCGACGGCTAATTTGCAACAAAATGACATCGTTATTTATTTCCAAGATGTTTTAAATAGAGTTCCGTTTCGTGGTGAAGTTGTTGTTGGTGATTTAGCGGGATATGAGTATGTTGGTGAAACTTCGCTAGAACTTTATAGGCAAGGAGTTAACTATTTTCCGTATTTAGTTATTGCTGCCCGATTAGATAATATTGTTGAAGATGGATACTTTGTTTATATTATCGATAATGATTTCTTTAATAAAACGGGAATTGCTGAGTTTCGCGAGTTTATTAGCGATAAGGCAACTTTGGTTGGTTTGATTGTCTTGCCGGAGAATATGGTTCAAGGTGATCATGTTGGTAAAAGCTTGTTAATTGGTAAAAAAGCGGTTGAAGAAAACTATAATATGACAGTTCTCCGTTTAGAAAACTTTGAAAAAGAAAACACAGAAGAATTATTTATAAAAATAAAAACGATGATTGAAGAGATTTAGGAGAAAAAGACATGGAAAAAATTATGGTAGTTAATGCTGGGAGTTCATCATTAAAATTTCAATTAATGGAAATGCCCAATGAAGTAATAATCACTGAAGGAATTGTCGAGCGAATTGGCTCGAAAGATGCCTATTATACAATTAAGATTAATGGCATTAAAGACAAAGAAATATTGCCAATTAGAGATCACGCTGAGGCCGTAAAAAAAGTTTTGGAAGACTTAGTCAATCGCCAAATTGTTAAGAGTCTTGAAGAGATTAGCGGTGTTGGTCACCGTGTTGTTCAAGGCGGTTGGTATTTCCAAGATTCAGCGATTATCGATGACAGTGTTATCGATAAGATCGAAGAGTTGTGTGATTTAGCGCCCCTGCATAATACTCCGAACTTAATTGGCATTAAAGCCTTTTCTAAGGCTTTACCGACTGTTCCTAGTGTTGCTGTCTTTGATACTTCATTTCACCAAACGATGCAACCTGATGCTTACATGTATGCGACTCCTTATGAATGGTATACTAAATAT
>DATESD010000043.1:0-5259 GCA_035270985.1 Bacilli bacterium
TTCAGCATTTAACTGTTCTTTTCGGTAGCGAATGTTACTAACAGAATAATTTATATCATAATCTTGATTAACATAATTAGTGTTAATATACGTTCTTAACTTGTTGAAAAGTTCTTTGGATAGTTCAGCAAAAGTTTTATCATGATCTACAAGATAAACAATCAGTTCATTTTCTTCAATAAATTCTATAATCGTCTGTTTGGCAATTATTAAAGCTTCATCGCGTGGATAACCTTTCTCGCCAATAGAAATAATTGGGAGCGCAATTGATTCGCAACCGTTCTCGGTAGCAAGCTTTAAAGCCGATAAATAGCATTTCTTTAAATCTTCAGCTTCATTATTACCGCCACCATTCCAAATGGGGCCAACAGCATGAATAACAAACTTAGCTGGAAGCTTAAAGGCCGGGGTTATAAACGCCTCCCCTACAGCAATACTGCCAAGCAATTTTCTCGCTTCTAACAATTGTGTTCCCGCTGCTTGATGAATCGCAAAATCAACACCTTCACCAACAACTGGACTAAAAGGAGCCGAACTGACAATAATATCAACGTCCATCTTTGTAATATCTTTTTTCTTAAAAATAAGAGGCATAGACTCTCCTTCTATACATTATATTTTTATTTCTTGTTTTTATTATAAATATATTTTAGTCCCTCTAACATTAAGTTAGCTTCATAATAAACCTTTTCTTTGATCGAATTAAGCACAAAGCGCGATTCCCCGCCCGTAATAACAACCGGACAATCGCCTTTTTCATTTTTAATTTGCCGAATAAGGCCATCAATTAAAGAACTAGTCCCGAAAATCATTCCGCTTTGAATTGCTGAAACAGTATCTTTACCCACAACACTCTTTGGTTCTTCAAGATTAACTTCTTCTAAGCGCGAAGTTTTCTTAATTAAGCTACTATATCCCGTCTTAATTCCCGGAACGATAATTCCACCTAGTAATTCTTTATTCTCATTAACATAGGTAAATGTTATCGCTGTTCCCATATCAATGACAATAATGGGAGCATTATATTTATTAACTGCCGCGACAGCACCAACCAAAAGATCAGCGCCTAATTGCTTTGGACTATCTAGTTTTACATTTATTCCCGTTTTAATTCCCGTATTTACAAATAATGGTTCCACTTTAATATATTTAAGAATCATATTTGTAAAGACACCATCTAACTGCGGAACAACACTAGCAATAATGACTCCAGCAATCGCTTTTTGCTCGTAACCCATATATTTAATCATTTCCATAAATCTTAAGCCATATTCATCAACAGTTTTAAAATGATTAGTTTCTAAAATAAAACTGTTCACCAACTCATCGCCCTTATAAACGCCAAAAACAATATTTGTATTACCAATATCAATACACAATAACATAACTTAGCACCTCGCTTATATATAATACTATAAAATATAATAAAAAACAATATTACCTCTTTGCTTATTTACTAATTATAAAAATAACCTCGAGATACTATTGTTTATACTTGATTAAATCTAACCTTACAAACCTAATTTTTTTAGGCGTTAAAACGTAAAAAGGTAAATCAATTTATGATTTACCACTTTAAATTAAGCCCGTGAATTATATTTACCATCATTGGTACCAATAATAATTTTATCGCCAACTTCAATAAATAAAGGAACTTGAAGTGAGTAGCCCGTTTCAACAGTCGCACCCTTCATCGCATTCGATACAGTATTTCCCTTAACGTTAGGATCGCATTCTGTTACTTCTAGAACAACTTTTTCCGGCAACATAACTCCTAGGATTTCCCCTTGAAAATCAATAATAGTTACTTCTGTTCCTTCTTTAAGAAAACTTTTTTCATAAGTTAACCTTTCAGCAGGAATATCCACTTGAATAAACGACTCCATATCCATGAAAGCTAGTGATTCCATCCCATCATAAATATACTGCATTGTTTTCTTTTCAATGTTTGCTTTCTTTATTTTAATCCCCGAAGCGATTGCGATGTCAGTTGTCGCTCCAGTACGCATGTTCTTTAATTTTGTTCGCACATATGCTTGCCCCTTACCAGGCTTTACATGTTGGAATTCCAATATTTGATATATTTTCTCTTCATATTCAATTGTCATTCCTGTTTTAAATTCATTACTTGATATCATAAAGTCCTCCTAAAATACATGTTATTATATCACTTTCCAAATCTTTTGTCCATAAATTTTTCTGATGTTTAATCGATTAATTCTATTTGATAACTTACAGAAAACTCTTCTCCAACCTCGAGAATTATCAAGTCATCTTTTTTTAAAAAATCATTATCGGTATCAAAGCGATCATTATACCCAATCCATGGCTCTAAGCAGATGAATGGGGCATCATTAACTGGTGTCCATATGGCTAACGTTTTAAAATTATTATAAGAAAAATTCAACCCTTGCCCCTGCGCATTAAGAAGTAAGACCGCTTGCGATTTAACGCGCGGAATAATAATTGTATCAATATTAAAATCTTGCTTATTTAACGGTAAGACTTGTAAATTTTTGCACTTCATAGCATCCGTAGTGAAATCAAGTGTCGCATCAGGAGCAACTCGCGGTGAAGAAAAAGTTTCCGGCTCCGTAAAATAAAGCGAATAATCACTAAATTTTTCCCCAGGTAAAAGCGGACAGTTAAAGCCTGGATGTCCCCCTAAGTTAAAGGCTATCGGTTTATTATCGATGTTAACAATTTTAATTTGGGTTGTTACTGACTTATCTTTAATTGTATATTTTACAACTGCTTGATATTTAAAGGGATATACTTCTAAGGTTTCTTCACTTGCTTCATTTTGAAACACCAAACAATACTTCGTTTGCTTCATCAAGGAAAAATCTTGATGGCGTAACAATCCGTGTTGTTTAAGAAAATATTCTTTTTCCTCAATTATCATTTTTTTGTCTTTTAGGCTACCTACAATCGGGAATAAAAAAGGTGCCGAGAAATTCCAATATTTAGGATCACCACTCCAAATATATTCAACTTTTTTATCAGACATTAGTGATTTTAATTCTGCGCCAATACTCGAAACCTCGATGGCTATTTTTTTGTTTTCTAATCTGTATTTTCTTACTGCTGGCATAGTCTTTCCTCCCAATATTGTTAATATTATATCATATTTTCACCGTTTATAAAAGTTTTATTCTTTTACCAAAATATTTTTCCCTTTTCTTTGGCGACATCTTTGATGTTTTCTTAAAAAATAATAAGGGCCAGTTAAATTTAGCTAACATTTTCTGCTTTGCAAGTCTTGGCAATCAAGATAATTTGCATCGTGACGAACTTACAATTACTAGGTTTCCAAACCCACCGTTGCAAATGATGGGAAAGGGATTGCTTTCTTCATCATGGCCTCCGCCGAACTTCTTAAAACGCACAAAAACTAAGTTTAAATATATCTGATATTTGTCTTTACTAAATAATAATGTTATAATTTAAATGGTGATAATATGAAAATAACAATCGTAACTCCCCAAGGAATGTGTGGTGGCGTTAGCGCGGCAATAAAAAAAATAGAAAGGGTTCTTTCTGATCCCAAAACATTAAAACCAATTTATATGCTTGGTTCTTTAGTGCATAATAAAATAATTGTTAATGATTTTGCAAATCAAGGAATAATTGTTCTTGAAGGCAGTGATAAAGAGAAAATCCTCGAGACGATTAAGGCCGGGACTATTATTTTTACGGCTCATGGAATCAGTGATAAAATATATCATTTAGCCGAGGAAAAAGGTTTGAATATTATTGATACCACTTGTCCGAAAGTTTTAAAAACTCATAATATCGTCAAAGAAAAAATTAGTAAAGGTTACAATATTTTATTTTGGGGAATTAAAAACCACCCAGAAACTGATGGTGTTCTTGGTCTCTCGGAAAAAATTAAGTTAGTAAACGAAGATACCGAAAATTTTGCTATTCATGGCAAAACGTTATTAATAAACCAAACAACTCTTCCCTATAAACAAGTACAGTCTTTCTACCAAAAAATAAAAACACAATACCCATTAATAGAATTAGCTGATGAAGTGTGCAGAGCGACTTATACAAGACAAAAAGCGGCCATCGAACAAACAAAAGATGTTGATCTTTGTCTAGTTATCGGGGACACAATGAGCAACAACTGCCAATCACTAAAACAAGTTATCGAAAAAGAAAATAATGTCCCGACTTTTCTTGTTGAGAAAATTGAAGATTTAGAAAAAATTGCTTTTGAAAATATTAATTCTATCGCCATCACTTCTGGAGCCTCGACTCCTAAAGCAATCGTCGAAGCCATAATCACCAAATTACAAAGCTATAAATAAAAGCCATCGCAATGATGGCTTTTTGTTATGCTCGCAAGCGAGCGTCATATTCTTTAGCTAATTCTTTAATTATTTTATTTATCTTACCATTAATTATATCATCAGTTAATGCTTCAAACGATGTGAATATTAGCTTAATAGCTATCGATTTTTCCTCATCGCTAATTTTTTCGCCGATGTATAAATCAAAAATCTTAACTTGTTCCAAATTCTTCTTGTCAGTTTTTTTGATTGTATTAATAATGTCCTCAGCTAGGACATCTTTCCCAACAACAATCGCAATATCTCGCTCAACGCTAGGAACTTTCGTTATCGGTTTAAAGGTAATCTCTTCTTTGTTCGCCTTCAAAAGTTTTTCGATTTTTATTTCCGCAACATAAACATCTTCAAGATTATTTTCTTTCGCATATTTAGGATGTAATTCACCAATAAAACCAACCTTTTGCCCATTGCTGAAAATCGCTGCTGTCCGTTTAGGATGCATTTCTGCCATAGCTTGATCAATTGGCTGATATTCAAAACTAATCTTTAAATTAGCAAAAGCGGCGTCGATTATCCCTTTTACTAAATAGAAGTCAGTATTCTCATTTTTCCCATCCCACAAAGTATCGGAAAAATTATTAGCCATCGCTATTGCTAAAACTTCTTCTTCCCTATTGCTTTCTTGATCATAATAAACTCGACCAATTTCGAAGAAAGCCAAGTCCTTTGCCTTACGGGCAAAGTTATAAGCAACAACTTCTAACATACTCGGAATAAGGCCTTTTCTTAAATGTTTTTTCTCACTACTAATTGGATTTAAAATTGTTATTTGCTTGCTATCTTGATAATGATTATAAGTAAATGTATCATTCTTATCATCAGCTAACAATGTATAGGTGCAAGTTTCATCTAGTCCCAAACCAGCGAGAGCGTGACGTAATTTCATTCGCTTATTTTGATA
>DATESD010000044.1:0-29651 GCA_035270985.1 Bacilli bacterium
TTTTAAATATTGGGCTGCCACCTTACTTAAAGAATGAGTTACCATTATTGTTTCGGGGTCAATATTATCTAAGTCATGGCGAACATAATCAAGCACAACATCTAAAGCCCGACTGAATTTCCCCATCGGTTTTTTCGCAACTATCATCGCCCCATCAGTAACGCGAATAATTGGTTTTATTTTAAGTAAGGTGCCAAATATTTTTGCGGTGCCACTACAACGGCCACCCTTATGGAGATATTCTAAAGTGTTAATCGCAAATTGGGTTCTGATCAACGGAATAAGGGCTTCGACTTTCGCTTTAATTTCTGCCCCGTCACAACCTTGATCACGAAATTGGGCGGCTTTTAAAGCCATTAATCCCACTCCACTAGATAAGTTTTGCGAATCAACAATAAATATCTTGTCTTGAGGAAACTCACGTGAGGCTAAGACAGCATTATTATAAGTTCCCGAAAATCCGCTACCAATTCCTATATAAAAAATTTGTTCATATTCTTCTAATAACTCTTTAAATTTAGCTTCAAAAATAGCGGGTCCAATTGCTGAAGAGCGAGGCAGTTCGCCAAACTCCTTAACTTTTTCATACATTTCTTTCGTCGTAATATCAATCCCATCAGAATATGTTTTACCGCCAATCGTAACATAAAGTGGTAAAACAATAATTCCATTTTTTTCATACAACTCTTTAGTTAAATCAGCAGTACAATCTGTCATTATACAAGTTTTTTTCATGTTTACCCTCCATTTTTAAAATGTTTTAATTATATGAATCCATATCTTTAGCGAACTGTAATACATCTTTAGGGTTTTTAAAGAGAATCTCTAAACAGTGAAGTTCATGATAATTTATTTTTTTCAGTTCCTTAAAAACTTCTCTAAAATCAATACTACCTAAGCCCATTCTCCGGTGTTGGTCACCACTTTGATCATTGTCACTGAAGTGCATATGATGCAAATAAGGCGCTAAAAGCCTAATGTAGGCGGGATTTTCGTAACGACTGACATGGGCATGACCGGTATCTAAAATAAATTTTAAGTTTTCTTTAGCTACTTGCGTAATAATCATTAATATCTCTTCAGGGCTAAAACCTAACTCCGTGATACTCGGCATATTTTCAATCATTACCATCATTTGGTATTTATTAGCATAATCACATAATTCTTGTAAGACAGGAATAATGTGATTAATGTAATAACTTCGGTCCTTTTCTTTATCAACATAACCTAAATGTAGGGTTAACTTTTTTGTCTTAAATTGACTCGTGTAATCAATTCCCGCTTTGAGAACTTTTACCGTTTCGCGGTAGCGATCTTCACTACATAAATCATTATCACGACCAAAGGGTAAATGCATTACTACTTCCAAATAAGGATATTTTTTATGTAAGCAAAGAATATTTTTTGTATATTTTGCTTGTAACTCAGCGCTTAAGGAATAGGGATAAAATATTTCAATTCCAGAAAAAATGTTTAGCGCTAATATCTCCGAAAATTCTTTAAATTCTTCATCAGTTCGTAACTGATTTATCGTAAAACATTTTTTCATATTAATTAAGAGCAATCACAATTTCAGTTCCATATTCTATGGGACTAAAAGGATCGACAATCTCCATTTTTTCATGATATCTATTGGTGAATGTAACCGTTAAAGCACTAAATAGAGCATCAACATGGCTTGCCACTCCCGTCATTCTTTTATCTATTTGATTCTGAGCATTAAAGATGTTTTGCACATCATCATGTTTTGAAACAATAAAAGATGGGAATTTCGCATCCGTGAAATAGCCTTCATCAGTTGATACGGCGTCAGTATATTTAGAATTATTATATTTTAGCGTTGTGTTGGGGATGAACGTTCCGGGAATAATCGGAATCAGTTCGTGTTCATGACCAGCATAATGAACGTCAATCTCCATTTCGTTTAATAGTGAGGTCCAGTCGGCTTTCAAATCAGCGATAAAGCCACTGCGATTAACGTAGGGAATCGCAAAATGGCAAAGAGCAATTTTATATTTTACATCGAAAGCGGCGTATTCTTGGTCTTTATTAAGAATTATGTTTTCGAGAAAAGCTACTTGCTCTTGACGGTAAGCCTCAAATCGAGCAAGATCATAAAATTCCCACCAATCATCATTGTGATCTTCACCACCATCGAGAACAACACCCCAAATTGGGCCAAGTCTAAAGGTAAAATAAAAATTATCATTTTTACTACCGACATATTTAGATAATTCACTAGCTAAGGTGCCTTTTGTTTCATGATTGCCCCGGGCATAAACGACAGGTATTTCTCCCTTAGTTATCGCATAGGCGATTTTCCCCGTTGATTCAAGATCATCTGTCTTTTCTAAAAATGATATTGTATCACCCAAAATAAACAATAAATCTAGCTTATCTTGCAAATAACTAGCGACGTTTATTCCGGCATCGGTTTTACCATGGATATCAGAGATAGTGTAGTAATCTAGGCCATCGCTAGTATTAACGGGCCGAAAAGAAAAATCATAGGTTTTTTCTTGAGCCTTGAAACCACCATACGGTCCTCGCATAAGGATTTGTTGGATATTAAGCGTGTAGGCTTTGTTTTCATCTAAAACTGCCATCGGTACACAAACTTTATGAACTTTGTTGCCACTTTTTTGGCTACCGGCGAATAAATCATAATAGGTATCATCACCAATTTCAAGCCAAACAGTCGATTTAGTTTTAGTCGTAAAGACAATTTGATATTCATCTTCAACCGCATAAACCGTAGGGTATAAATCTAACCCATTTATGCCTAAACCTAAAACAATAATCAGTGAGCCGATAACTATTGTTATCGTCAAAAATATCTTGAGAATTCGCATTTTTGCTAATTTGCTCGTTGAATAATAAAAGATAAGCCATACGACTAGCGCGACACCCACCAAGTAGATTAGGCCATTTTTAAACTCACGAAAAATAAAATATAAGTAATCACTTGCTCCGAGTTTAATAATAAAGAATAAGCCAACATCAAGAGCTAATGTGATAAGTAATAGTAAAACCATGAGAAACTTTTCCCAGCGACACCAAGCCGCTAGCCAAGTCACCAAGATAACAGCAACAAACAAAGCCATCAATAGCAGTGGAAGTCCCTGATTACCTAAGGTACTGCCTATCCCACTCCAAATACATCGCATCGAAAAATAAAATAAGGCGTTTAGGATTGATAGTATACAAGTTATAATCGTCGTTACACGATAGGTTCCAATTCTTTTTAACATATTCCCTCCGATTATATCTTAAATTATAACATATTTTTTCGCTTTTTACTATTAAAAAAATGGATTTAATCGTGTTTTTGTGATTTTTATTTGCAACTAGAATTATCCTAGAGTTGCTTTTTTGCGCTAAAAGCTATATACTTAAAGGAGGAAAGGAAGTACTAATATGATGAAAAAAATGAAATTTATTTATGGTTTATGTTTAGGCTTAGTATTGCTTTTTACTCTAACAGCTTGTGGAGCTTCTGCTTTGCCCAAAATTAAAAAATCTTTTGAAACTGCCGGCTGGACTTATTCACAAGAATTAGCCGATGCTTACAAAAATGCTGCTAGTAGTAGCGAAAAAGGCGAAGATCCAGTTGTTACAGTTCACGCTTTTAAAAAAGATTTAATTAATCATGTCATTATTTTTGAATTTAAATCAAATAAAGAACTGGACGAAGCAATTGAAAATAGCGCCACACTTAGGGGAGCTTTAGAAGATGCACAAAAATCTGATTTAGTAAATAAAAATTGCTTTTTATTACCTATTAATCTAACAATTGATACTGAAGCAATTATTGCTATCTTTCAAGGAAAATAAACTAAAGCCGCTTGCAAAAAAGCGGCTTTGCTTTACAATAATTATATTTTTATAATATTTGCTATTGCCAATAAAGATGTTATACTTGAAACGAAGGGATGTGATTGTTATGATTAAAAGAATAAAATTTATTTCTGGTTTATGTTTAGGATTTGTATTGTTAATTACTTTAACTGCTTGTGCTATTTCTGCTTTTCCAAAAGTTAAAGAATCTTTTGAAGATGCTGGGTGGACTTACTCACAGGAATTAGCTGATGAATATAAGTTATACGACGAAAACCATGAAGGAGACGAAGAAAGGTTTGTTACAATTCATGTTTTTAAAAAGGGCTTAGTTAATTTCGCTATTGTTTATGAATTCACATCTACTAAAAAGCTCGATGAAGCTCTAGAAAATAGTGCAACACTTCGAGGAATTTTAGAAGATGCCCAAAAGTCTGACCTTGTTTACAAAAACTGTTTCTTGTTACCAATCGGTATCACAGTTAGTGCGCAAGATATGATTAATACATTTCAAGGCAATACAAAAACTAAATAAATAAAAAGAAAAGCCGTTCATTTTATTTAATAAAAATGATTTGACGGCTTTTTTTATTTACTTATATTTTTAAATCTCCTAATTTTATAAGTTTAAACTTTCTAAATAAAATATCAATAACAAACACTAACACAATTGGTAATAAAAACTGTAAGATAAACACTGACCAGTAGAATCCCGGAGTTGCGCCCATCGCCTCTAAAGTGCCAAATTGTCCCACTAAACCACTTGTTCCCATTCCCGCTCCAGTACTAACACATTCTGTTTTAAAAACTAGAGTCGATAAAGGTCCAAGAATTGCGGAAACTATTATCGTCGGTAGCCATATTACTGGGCGCCGCAAAATATTTTTAAATTGCAACATTGAAGTTCCAAAAGCAACTGATAAAACGATCCCTATATTATTATCTTTTCGTGACATGACCGCAAAGCCCAACATTTGGACACAACAGCCGACAACAGCCGCTCCTCCAGCGATACCGCCAATACTAATAGCAATCGCAATAGCCGCGCTAGATATTGGTGCTGTTAGCGCCATTCCCATAACAACCGCTATTATTATTCCCATAAAGAATGGTTGTAATGTCGTCGCTTTAGTAATGAAATTTCCAAGAGCTATCATTCCACTTGATACCGGCCCACCAATTAGCAAAGCGATCAAATAAGCCACAGTCGCTGAAAGTAACGGGACAATAATAATATCAACTGGTGTTTTTTTACGAAGAATCAAATTCAATATTTCAATAGAACCAATTGCACACAAATAAGCAACTAGCGGGTCATTAGCAACTTTAGCGGCGATACCGCCACTAATCCCGGCCGCAATCAATCTTAAACCATCTAGTTTTAAGGCCCAAGCTATGCCAATGCCAATGCCGATACCCATGAAACTTTTCAAAATAGTCGCTAAGTCTCTAATTGCTGTAACACCAAAAATTATTCCTATTCGGTCGATTATTACTCCAATAATTAATGTTGAGAAGAGACCAAAAGCCATTCCATTCATTGTTCTTATTAAATAATCAAGCAACATCTTGCCGTGTTTAGCAGTAAACAGCCAAAATTTATTTTTTTCTTTAGTTGGTTGGTTCATTGTTTCATTGATTGGTTCGTTCATCGAAAGCACCTCGCTACTCTGGTATTATATATCAATTGTCCAAAAATGTAAATAGTCCAAAAAAATGTCGTTAGCTTTATTTTGTTGCTTTTAAAGTTCTTTTTTTATCTTTTTATGCTACAATTGTACTAGGTGAAAAAATGGAAAAATATTTAATTCTATCCGATTTGGATTCAACTTTACTAACAACGAAAAAGAAAATTCCTTTCGCAACAGTACGATATATTCGTCGACTTGTTAATAAAGGGCATCTTTTTGTCATAGCTACCGGTCGGCCCTTACAGGGAACTTTAAAATATAGTCGGCTCCTAAAAATAAATTGCCCTATTGTTTGTGACAATGGCGCGAACATTTATATTCCTCAAGAGGGTCGCTTTGAACATATCAAAAATCATATGAATAAAGACGATGTGAAAAGTTTCTTTGCTCGGATTGACAAGTATTTATTTAGTGGTTTTGTTGGTAGTGATAATTTCTTATATTTGGAAAACAGAAAATATATTCCTTGGTGGGTTGTCCACGAGGACAAAAGCGTAAACATCCAAAGAATTGAAGGAAAACTAAAAGACACTATCACTGAAGACTTGCATATCTCTTTTTTCCAAATTAATAAAGAGGGCTATGAAGAAACTATTTCTATCCTTGAAGAATACAAAGATTTTATTTATCGATATTGGGGAGAAAAAAATGGAGTTTGTACTTTGGTCCTGGGTCACAGAAATGCCCTTAAAGGCGTAGCATTAGACTATCTAGCCGAACGATATAAAATAAATGACTCCAAAACAATCGCGATAGGCGATCAAGAAAACGATGTTTCAATGATTCGCGCCGCTTACTATGGAGTAGCAATAAAAAATTGTTCACCACTTGTCGCGGAAATAGCAAGCTATCAAACTGAGTTTGATAACGATCATCAAGGAGTGAAAAAGTATTTACAAAACTTTTTCAAAAATAAATATCGCTGACAATAAAAAAGCTGACCATTAAAGTCAGCTTTTTTTATCCGCTAATATTGTTTTTGTTACGTTATTTCTTGTTTCCATTTCTAACAAAATTTTCAAATTTAATAACATCAGATTTTTTACCAAAAATGAAAATATCATCATTAGGTTTTAATGTATGAGTGCTATTAGGCGTAAACATTAGCTCCTCACGATTTATCAAAATAATATTAATGCCATACTTACTGCGAGAGTTCAAATCAATTAATGAAATTGGTTTAAAGGTCTCAGGCACCTTCATTTCAAAAACATTGAAGTCACCAGTAATGTTGAAATACTCAACAATATTATCCATCGCAAATTTATTAGCTATTCTTTCACTGGCAATTTTAATTGGCTGGATTGTTTCCGTTGCCCCAACAGCCAAGAATGTATCACGATACATTTCATCATCCAAACGAACAACAATTTTAGCAACACCCAGCTTTTTCAATAATATTGTCGTCATAATCCCTGCCACAACACCCTGAGAATTGTCTTGACCTAAAGCAATAATCGCGACATCAACTCCGCTAACACCGATTTCTTTTAGTGCTTCAGCATTTGTAGAATCGCAAGTATATACATATGGTGTTTTCTTGACGGCTTTATTAACTGCATCCTCATCAACGTCGATGCCAATAATATCAACATCAAGGCGACTAAAAAACTCGATAAGGTTTAAACCAAACCTTCCTAAACCAACAACTAAAATACTTTTTTTCATGTTTTCACCTATCCTAAAATTATTTTCTCTTCAACATATCTAACATTACTTACTTCGTTTCGATTCCAATTACGATTCCATAAACTAAAAATGGTCAGTGGGCCTAATCTACCAAACAACATCAAAAAACTTAACATAATTTTTGAACTTGATAGCAACATTGGCGTAATCCCTAAAGATAAGCCAACGGTACCAAAGGCTGACGTTGCCTCAAAAAATATCATTTGCAAGGTTACATCATATAAAGGGTTGTTATTTTCAATGGCCATAAGTGCCATCGTTACAATAAAAATGGCCGTTATTGACAAGGTTGTTAAAGTAAACGCTCGCAGTTTAGTATCTTC
Source organism: Bacilli bacterium (assembly GCA_035270985.1). Taxonomy (GTDB): domain Bacteria; phylum Bacillota_I; class Bacilli_A; order ML615J-28; family CAG-698; genus JAAYBG01. The sequence goes on from DATESD010000044.1 coordinate 7,541, forward strand.
TGAGATCCAGCGATCATAAGTTATTGTCTTTTCCCCTCGGGAAAAACTAACTATTGATTTAAACATTGTAAAGAAAGTCGTCGTTTTGATACCACCACCGGTTGAAGATGGTGAGGCCCCAATAAACATAAAACCGGCTATTATTAAAATACTCACAGTATTAAGTGTTCCGATATTAACTGTTGAGAAGCCAGCCGTCCTCGTTGTTACGCTTTGGAAAAAAGCTTGCATCCATGTAAAGTTGCTATTAACAAAACCTTCTGATGCCTTAAGTAGCAAGGTTCCACCCACAATCAATACTCCAGTTAGAGGCAAAACAATTCGTGAGTGAATTGACAACTTACTCCATTTGCGATTAGTGATGACATCTTGAATAACGATAAAACCAATTCCCCCGAGAATAATCAAAAGTGTTGTTGTTATATTTAAGATAATGTTATTTTTGTATCCAATAAAACTACTACTACCTAGTAGGTCAAAGCCACAGTTATTAAAAGCCGATATAGAATGAAAAAAACTCATCCCCAAGGCTTTACCAAAAGAAAAATCCTGAATAAATACAATAAAATAACCAATCGCGCCAATTCCTTCAATAATAAAAGAGGTTAAAATAATTGATTTAATCAATCTAACAATTCCTTTAGAACTGTTTTGATTTAAAGCTTCTTTGATCAAGTATCGATCAATGACGCCTATTTTCATTCCTAAAAAGACCATGATGAAAACGGCAACAGTAATGAATCCTAAGCCCCCGATTTGAATCAAAATCGTTAGTACTATTTTTCCAAAAATACTCAAGGTCGCGCCCATATTCGGTATTGTTGATAACCCTGTTACGCATACCGCAGAAAAAGAAGTGAACAGAGCATCGACTGCTTTTATACTTACTCCATCTTTAACGGATATCGGTAATAAAAAAAGTAAAAAACCGATGAGTATAACCGCTAAAAAATAAGCAAATATTTTAAATGCTGGTGGTATTTTTTTAAACTTCATCAGTGTCTCCTAGAAAAAAACATTTTGTATTTAATATTTTACCACAATAACTATAAAAAAGCAATTTTTTCTCCACCGATTATAGTAAGAAACGCTTTTCCAAAGGTGATTTTCAAATGTTATTAAAGTTGCTTTTAAGTTAAAAAAATGTAAAACATCAAAAATAGCAATTAAAAATATTTTGTTTTATCAATTACACTCTTCTAAAACGAAAATGTCTAAGTTACAATAATTATTGTTATGGCTTGTTTGCTTTACTAAAGCACACATTTTTTGTATAATGAAAAATAAGTTATCATCTTGGAGGTTAAAATGGAAAGAATAGTTATTGATAAAGAGAAAGTAAAAGAAGAATTAATTGAAAGAGATCTCTTTTTATTACAAAAGGATTTATTGAAGCAAAGAAGAACGCGGATTTTTGTAATGTCATTATTAATTGGTTCATTAATTTTAACTGTCATTTATGGTACATTAGAAAACCCCCTAGAGTATACATTAAGTAAAATAGGTAATTACTTTACTTATCGTTGGCTTTTTATTGTTTGGGCGATAATCACAGGCTTCGCCATCCAAACCGCTACCCTTGTTTTATTTCATCTTGAAAATTACAAAGCTAAACATCAGTACATTTATAATAGCCTTTCTGCCATTTTTTTAATAATTACAGCAATTATTCCTTCGCTATACTTAATATATCCATTTTGGCATTTCTTGCATACCCTATTTGCTATTATTTATGCTTTCTTTGTTTTTATGAGCATTAGTCCTTTTGTAGTATGGGTCAGTAAAAATAATCCTCGCTTAAGAACCTCCCTCAGCATATGGCTAAATGTGATCTGGGTTGGTGCCTTATTCCCGCTAATTCTATTTGGAAAGTCAGGAATGTTTGAACTATGGTTTTTCATTACCATGATTATCTTTCTTTTATACCTAAGCTTAGTATTATTTGAAGAGAAAATCGTAAAAATGAGTGTCGCTTTCTTAAAAGATGAATGTGATTTAAACATGGCAATTGAGAAGATATACGTTAATTTGGAAAAAGACTACACCTTCAAATTCCCTCAGAGAAAGAAAAAAAGCGATTAAATTTTATTATTTAATCGCTTTTACTTTTTGCAATAAATATTATATTTTTTAGTTTGCTACAACCTTATTCTTACCATTATGGGTGGCTATATATAAGTTTTTATCAGCTTGATGAATGAACTCTTTTATATCCCCTTCGGTTTTTCTAACATAAAGGACCAAATGTCGTTATTTTTTAGGGGTTAACCGTCACTTCATTTGATTTAACATTCGAGTACCAATGTCCTAGATTGCCTGTTTAGGCAAAATCGAGCGTTGGTTCTTGCTCTTTTTCTTTTAAAAGTTTGCGGTTCAACATTTCCAATTCTTCAATTCGCTTTAATAACTCTTCTTTTGAAAAATTATTATAATCCTTTTTTAGTCACCCTTGTTTTCTTCATCAATTACTTGAACAAGTACTGCCGCAACTTTTGGATCAAACTGTGTTCCTCCACCAGCATTGATAACATTGCGCGCTATGATTTTGCGCTCTTCTAATGGTAATTCACCACGATGTAAAACTCGATCGTAAGTTTCAACTGATTGAATAATTCGTGAAATTAGTGGTATTTGTTCTTTTTTTAAACCTCTTGGATAGCCACTACCATCCCATCTTTCATGATGCCCATAAATATACTCCGCTAAATCTAGGGTATCATCGAAAAGGTTTAAGATTCGATACCCCACTGCTGAATGTTGCTTTATTTTTTCTTTCTCTTCTTCAGTAAAATAATCTTTTCGCAATATTCCCTCATCAAGAACAATCTTACCAATATCGTGGAGATATGCTGCTCGCTTTAGTTTACTGATTTCATTTTCCGGTAACTTCATAGCTAGGCCCACTTTAACACACAGATTACTAACATCAATTGAATGCCTTTTTTCATCAAGATTACGCAAATGTAAGTTATCAACTATCGTATCAATAATATCTTTATTAACATTTTTTCGGTTTAAAGTTTTATCCTTGTACATTGCATTTTCTGCATTGCCCATTACTTCGTCAAGGGGTTGCAGAGAACTGGTTTTTGTCGCTGCTCCTGCTGATATACTGCACTTTATAACTTCAACTCGAGCTGTTTCGAATTCTGAATCAATCCTTGCTAATACCTTACTAACCTCTTCTTTAGTTGTTTTTGGTAAAAGAATAACAAATTCATCACCACCAATACGAGCAATTAAATCGTCTTGCCGACATACTTTTTTAAGAATCTTGGCTGATTCCTTTATAAGTTCATCGCCGGCAGCGTGGCCAAAAATATCATTAGTCATTTTTAATCCGTTAATATCCGCGAAAATAACTGATAGTGGCAGGTTTTCTGGTTTATCAAAAATAATCCGATTTTTCTCAAAATAACTGCGGTTTTGAAAACCAGTTAATGCATCATAGTAACTTAGATACTCAATTTTTGCTTCTTTTTGCTTACGCTTACTAATATCCGTAAAGGTTACAACAATCCCAACAATTATCTCGTTTTTGATTTGGGGATACGAATAATATTCAGCATCAAAACAAGTTCCATCAGCTCGCCAAAATACTTCATCATCAACGTGCGATCCTTCTTGGTTATGATAAATATTATAGATTTTACATTCTTCAATCGGCATTGGTGTTTTATCCTTATGACTATGATGAATTAACCAATGCATATTTTTTCCTAAGAGTTCAGTTTGATAATTATAACCAAGCATTTTCAGACAACTTTTATTACAGAAAGTGCAATTGCCCTGTAAATCAATACCATAAATAGCTTCGGCAGCTGAATCTAAAATCAGTTGTAAGTCGCCTTTATTTTCGGCTAATTTTGCATAAGTTTTTTGGAGTTCTTCTGTTCTTTGTTGTACAGTATCATCCAAGTTATCTATCAATGATTCCATTTTATCAGCAACATCATTAAAAATTTGCGATATTAATCCGATTTCATTGTGTTTGACTATTTTAATTCTTTTTCTTAAGTCACCGGCTGACATTTCTCCGGAAATCTGCAGCAAATCTTTCACCGGTTGCAAATATCTTTTCATAAAAAAATTATAAATTAACAATAAAAATATTAACGAAATTATCGCAGCAAATGCTGACCAAAACATGCTATTAGTAACATCTTTCATAAAAATAGACTCGGGTATTGCTGTCATTACTATCCAGTTAATTCCCTCTAGCGTAATTTCCTTTGTATCTACAAAGTAATTACCACTTTTCCCTTTATAAACTTTTTCAAAAGTTTCTTGTTCTTTGTAATGCTCATATGATTTTTGAATACCTTCATTATCAAGATCTTCAGGTGTATATCTAATTAGCGTTTCATCGGGAAGGATATTAAAATCGGCAATTTCTAGAGAATTAGCAATTAAATAATGGGAATCTTTTTCAATAATAATCGCCATCCCATTATATTTGCTAACAGCATCTTTCAGATACTTGCTAATATCTGATAACAGTAAGTGCACCCCCATAACTCCCTTTAGTTCGTGATGCTCATCGTAAACTGGCCAAGCCGCAGATACAGCTAAATCATTCTTAACAAAGTGTTTATAAATAGGTGAATAAACGGCCCCTTCATTTTGAACGGCAGCTATATACCAAGCACGAGTGCGCGGATCAAATTTGCCTACTTGAAAAACCAATTCTCCTGGAGTTCCATCTTCATTTATGGAATAATACCCAGCGTTCCAATCTGTTTCTTCACTACAAATAATAATCTCTATCTCACCCTCTTCGTTCCGGTGAGCTCCATAATATTCTCCAGTTACAGTACCATAACTAAAACTATATATTTCTTGCTTTTGCATTTCAACAACGCCAACAAAGAATTTGTTGCGTTGTTTATCATCGGATAAGTCAAGCATATTATTTTCAATAATTTTATGGTTTATTTCATTAACGTTATAAGGGGCTTGCATAAAATCATAAACTTTATTATGGATATTTTCATTAATATCCGTCGCAAGTTGCTCGGTAATCACTTTCGAGGAGGAAATCCAATTGGCAAAAACAATAATCCCCGAACTAGTAATTGAGATAACTAAAGCTATAACAAATATTAATAAAATATTTTTTCTTATCTTAGTATTCGTTTTATTTTTTTCCATAAATATTTTCCCTTTATTATTGTTGGCTATTTTAGTTGCTACCTTTTTTATACTCTTTCAAAAAGGCTAGAGCAGCTTCTTCACCGAGCGGTTTGCTAATGAAGTATCCTTGAACTTTATCACAATTATTAATTTTTAAGTATTGTAATTGTTCTTCATATTCAACGCCCTCTGCTATTGTGGCGTGCCCCAATTTATGAGCCATCGATATGATATCACTTGTTATCGCTTTGCTTGGATCAGTCGTCAAAAGCTTATCAATAAAGTATTTGTCTATTTTTAAGTAATCAACATTCAGTTCTTTTTCTCTAGCTAGCGAAGAATAACCTGTTCCGAAGTCATCAATAGCAATACTAATTCCCATTTTTCTAAAAGTTTCAATGTTTTTATTAATGTCTTCATAGTTTGAAGAAAAAATTGACTCGGTTATTTCAATACCTATATTTTTCGGATTACCTCTTGCTTCCTTAATAATCTCCATGAATTTACTCGCAAAATCTGGTCGCAACATTTGAATCGCTGACACATTTATCGCAACGTTAATATTATCAAAGCCATTTTCTTTCAATCTATTTGAAAAACGTAAGGCCTTTTTTATGATCTCTTCTCCAAGAGGAATGATTAATTTAGTTCTTTCCGCTATCGGGATAAATTCAAGTGGTGGAACCATGCCTAATTCCTTTGTTTTTAATCTTGCCAGAGCTTCAAAGCTACAGATAGAATTTGTCTTCAAATCTAAAAGTGGCTGGTAATGCAAGAAAAGTTTTCCCATCGCATTATCAATTGCTATTTCTGAAAGTTCTTCTCTTATTTTTTGTTCGCGGTCTACTAAATCTGCCAGATTTTTATCATAAAAGCAAATTTTGAATTCTTTTTCGGAAGTACTTAATGCACTTTCTGAGGCTACTAAGAGTTTTCTTAACAGTAATTCAACATCTCCCTTAATATCTGGGTCAACTTCTAAAATTCCTATTCCCCCATTAATTCGGTCAGTAATAAATAAAACTTCTAACATTTTACCAATTGCATTACTAAGTTCTATTAATTCTTCTTTATCTTTATAACCTATAACATAAAAGACAAAACGAGTTTCATATGGTTTAAACAGCATTCGCTTATCATTGCGATATTGGGCTAATACTTCAGCTGCTTTTTTAATTAGGCTTTGGGTATAATTAAAGCCGTAATTTGCTGTTAATAATAAAACGGTGCTCAAATTTATGCTTATTAGCGCTTTTTTAGTCTTAGATCGAGTTGTGAAGTCCTTTTCTAAAATTCGCATTAAAGATTCACGATTATGCAGTCCTGTCCAACTATCATGTTCATTTAAGTATTTAAGATTATTTTCGGAATTCTTGCGTTCGGTAATATCCAGAATCATCCCTTCTAGAGCCACTGGATCACCATTATTGTTGTAGACTCCTTCGCCTAATTCAAGCATCCATTTTTTTTCATTGGTTGCTGTTGTAATTTCATATTCACACTCATATGGAAGATGATTGGGAATGGATTTTTTCCATGTTTCTTCCAAAATAAGACGGTGATCTGGGTTTATTATATCGTTAAATGCTAAAACGTGATTATTGATAAAAGCTTCTTTTGGATATCCAGTAAGTTTGTAACAGCCATCAGAAATAATCAGCATTGTTCCACTTTTATCATATTTAGCACGATACGTTATCCCTGGCAAATAAGTACCAATAACATTTTCACGGCGTTCACTTTCAAATAATGCTAGCTCTGCTTGCTTACGTAAGGTTATATCTTCAAGTAAACATAGATGCATAGAATCATCTTTATTAAGTCCACTCAGAGCCGAAATGCTCATGTAGGTCCAAACGATTGATCCATCTGGCCTAAGATACCTTTTTTCTAATTTATATTCACTAATCTCTTTCTTTTTAAAGAGTTCAGCTTTTTCAAGATCAAGAGCTAAATCATCGGGGTGTGTCATCTCGACCCAAGTTATATCGTGCAATTCTTCTTTTTTCCGCCCAATAATTTTCTCATACATTGGGTTTATCGTCATACCACCCAATTCTGTTTCTAGTAAATGAACTTCATCTTCCAAAATGGCAATTCCAATTGGTGCTTGTTCAAAAACACTACGATAAAGTAGTTCTTCTAACGCTAGCTTCTTTGTCAATTTATTAAGCGTGCTTTGTTGCAGCGAGATGAGGAAAAAGAAAACACTCAATAAAATCATGAAAAAAACAACTATAAAATCAGAAGTCATTCGCTTCCACAATACACCATCCCATTCAGACAACGGATTTTCAACAACAAAAATAGCTATTACTTCCTCATTAATCGAATCCTTAATTGGTACAGCAACACTAATCCATCTTCCAAAATCGTCTTCTCTTGTTCCTATGATAGCAGTCTTCTCCAAAAGAACAGTTTCAAAGGGAAAACTATCAGTCCTTTCAAAAGCTGCCCCCGGTAATGCATACTGAGGCGAGCCCGGTTCGATAGAACTAACTAGAACAATAAATTCATCACCGTACTTATTAATTATGAAAGCATGATCAGCATAACTCGATTTTTCAACCAAGCGCTCTAAACTTCTTCTTATTATTATGTAATCAGGGCCTTCTATTTCCGTAGGCTCACCTTTTAATTCCACAATATGTTCAGGATGTAACAGCGATTCTAAAGAAATCGCAAGTTCTATTGTCTCATTTGAAGCAATTTTTACGTACTTTTCCCATGAAAAATCTAAATAGAAAAGGCTTACTACAAGTATAATGACCGCAAAAATAGCAAAAGCGAGTAAAGGTTTTCTTTCGTTTGCAATTTTCAAAGTGCTTTTTTCTTCATTAATATATGTTTCTTTTTCCGCTCTCATCACGCACCCCTTCCATATATTAAATTCCCTTTTGGTTTTTGTAACTTAGTTTTCCTTAAAAAATAATATTAAATAAACTTTTATCCCTTAAACTTTTTTTAATTTTTCTTAAACTATGCTTTTATATGATTAAATTCAAAAATCTATTATTCTTATTATACAATTAAAAATGAAAAAGTTCAATACTTGTTATAAAAAAACTGTTTAGTCAATGATTATTTCCTAAACAGTAATCTTTCTTTATAAAAAAACAAATGTGATATTAGTAAAAGTATTTCTTTTCTAACGTTTTTTATTCAATTCTTTGCCACTCTGTCTCGTTGGCTTTTATTTGTAATTGATAATTTTTTAAAATACTGTAATTGTTACGTTCCCTGAAATCATTTCTCTGCTATCTATCCAACCTTGATAGCAATACTACTGTCTCAACATGGTATGTCCCAACAAACATATCAACAATAGTTTTATTTACAATTTTGTAATTAGGAATTAGTAATTTTAAATCTTTTACTAAAGTTGTCGGATCGCAAGACACATAAATTACTTTTTGTGGTTTTAATTCGTTAATTGCATTTAGGAATTCCGTTGTTGAACCACTACGAGGTGGATCCATGACTATAATATCAACAGCAACTTTATCTTTAGCCATTTGCTTTAAAAACTCAGTTGCATCAGCGCAATAAAACTTAACGTTATGAATCTTATTAGCATAAGCATTTGCTGAGGCATTAGACACGGCTTGTTTGTTTAACTCAACACCAATTACTTGTTTAGCTTTTTGCGCTAGGACCATACCAATTGTGCCAACTCCGCAATAAGCATCAACAACAAGTTCTGTTCCCGTTAAAGCCGCATATTCTTCGACTTTACTGTATAACTTTTCAGTTTGTTCAGGGTTTATTTGAAAGAAAGTTTTTGTTGAAATCTTAAATTTAATTCCTGATAAATAATCTTCGATATAACCTTTTCCATAAAGAACTCGTTCTTCTTCTCCTAAGATAATACTCGTTTTTCGGTTATTAACATTTTGGATAATTGTCGTAATCTCCGGAAACTTCGCTCTTAACCGTTTCACGAACTCGCTACGACCAGGAAACATCTCACCATTAGTGACAATGATAACCATTAGTTCTTTAGTGACATGAGCTTCTCTAATTAAAGCAAACCGGATTAATCCTGTTCTCTTATCTTCATTATAGGGTGTTAGTTTTAATTGTTGCATTAACTGTTGAATATATTTTACAATTTCATTTTGGATCTTTGATTGTACTAAGCAATTGTTTAAATGAATAATTCGGTGAGACTCTTCTTCATAAAAACCACAAACAATTTTGCCTTCCCGATATTTAAAAGCAACTTGCATTTTATTGCGGTATTCAGTTAGCTTATCAGCCTTTATAATCGTATCAATTTTCGTCGGTAAGTTTTCGCTTTTAAAACACTTTTCCACAAGATCCTGTTTGAAGGCAATTTGATCTTCATACTTCATATGTAATAATTGACATCCACCACAATTATTGAAAATATCACATTTTACTTCTATTCTACTTGAAGATATTTTAAGAAGTTTCAATAATTTTAATTTTTGATATTTTTTCTCTTCATCAAGCGAAAAAATTCCTACCTCTTTAGGTAAAAAGTTAGAAACTTCTAGTTTTTCTTTGCCATATTGCACAAGTCCTAAGCCCCGATCATTAAGGCTTTCACACTTTAATTCTACTTTTTTCAAGGAAAACACCTTCTTTTTAATTATCTATAAATTCAAGAATATCTTTTAAAACAACCTCATAGTTCTGTGACATGAGCATTAAATGCGTTATTCCTTCGTAAATTTTTAATTTGCGATTATAGTTCGAACATATTGAGTATAAAAAATCAATTGATTCTTGGGGGACAAGTTGATCTATTTTACCCCAACAGATTAAGACCGGGTTTTTAATCTCCGTTAAATCTTTATTGCAATTTAAAACAATATCTCTAAACTCTGTATAAGCTTTCCAAATATAGGTTCGTAAATATTTTCGCAAAACAAAAACTAAGCCTGTTTTGCTATCGTTAGCAACAGCCTTTAATAGATTTTTGTAGGCCTCTTGCTCTTTTGGTGCTTTTTTCACAATAGCCTTTTCTAAAAATTTAAAATTACGGGCATTAAATTCTGTTGTTGTGATTAAGGCTTTGGGATTAAAATATTTGTTCGCCGGGGCTAAAAGAATTAGCTTGTTGAAATCGCGGAAACTTGACAGGCAACTTGCTAAAGCACCACCCATTGAATACCCCAAAACATCAATTTCTTCATATCGACTATGTAAATCATCAAAAACATCTGTTAAATGTTTAAAAGTATCTTCTTTATTAAACTTATCATAATCATAATCGTTTTCCGGGCCGTGCCCTGGAAGAACGATACAATGAACATGATCATATCTTGTTTCCAGATGAGGAATTAAAACATCAAAATCAGTCATATCACTTAAAAACCCATGGATTAGCAAAATTGCTTTCTTCATGTTTTTTTTACGAGCAATAATTTTATGGTAAGCTAACCTTCTTTTATCAATAACATCGGGCCTTAAAAGATAAATTACACCAACATATAAATAATCGAAACTTTCTAATAAATGTTGTACAGCAACGTTTTGTTCATGAGTATCAACTTTAATATCATATATCTCTCTTTTTAAAATTAGATATTCCGCTTTATCTAAAAGTCGCTTAGCAACTCCTTTATGGTAATATTCTTTCTTGACGGCCAGACGATGAATCACGGCATACGGATTATTATTTAACCATTCGCCTTGAACAATATTTTCATAGCACTCTTCAACTTGAAAAGAAACTACTAACACACCGATAATTACTTCATCATCAATACATACTAGGACTTCGTTCTCAGCAAAATCTTTAATAAACGCCTTGTCATTAGGGTAGCCATCAGTATCTTGCCATTGGTTAGAACCATTTAAACGAAACAAATCTTTAGCGTCATCAATAACATTAATTATTCCTGGCAAATCTTTAAATTCACCTTTTCTTACTGTATACTTCATTTGAACACCACAAAATATAAAATTACTAAAATCATTGCTGGTAACATATTAGCAATCTTTATCCTTTCTTTAATTAAGAAATTTAAACCTATGCAAGCAACCATGGCATAACCAACCATACTAAAAACCGCAATAAATTCGGCACTCATAAAATCCCCTAAAAATATTGCTGCTAGAGTTAAGCCTCCTTGATAAACAAGAACGGGAATCGCCGCAAAAAGAACACCCCATCCTAAAGTCGAAGCTAACACTATTGCCGTAACGGCATCAATCGCCGATTTCAAATAAAGCGTGTTGAAATCACCTAAGGCTGCATTCATGCTGCCGATGATCGCCATCGCCCCGACACAAAACACCAAAGTCGCGGAAACAAAGCCTAGGGAAAAAGAACCTTTGTTTAACTTCTTTTCGATCTTGCTCCCTAAAGATTCGATATGATAATCGATTTTCAACAATTCACCAATCATCATGCCAACAGCTAAGGTGACAATTAATATCAGTTCATAACTAGTTGATATTACTCCGGTTACGGCATCCACTTGTAACATATAGCGCAGGACGCCGGCGATGCCAAATAGTAAAACAACTATCCCAATCGCTTTTAAAACGGAATCAAATATTTCTTTTTTAATTATTTTTTTCAATAATAATCCGAGAGTTGCTCCTCCAAGAATTGCTATAGCATTAACTAGTGATGCTACCATAAAATCACACTTTCTATTTCAATTTGAATTTCAAGACAACAGCATTATGGTCACTATAGACAAAACTAACATCGTTCGTATTAACCTCAACTATATTTTCAACGCTTATTTCTTCAATATTATCAGAAATAATAAATCCATCAATAACAACAGTATAACTAACATCTTTTTGATAAGGAATATCAGAACTACGGCAAGTAGGATGATCTTTGCTCGTCGCAAAAGAATATCCTGTTGCTAATTTATCAACAGAAAAAACGTAAACCCATTCGGGAACAAATTGCTCGGTTGGGAAAGTATTTAAACTGTCAGCAACGTCATGATTAAAATCCCCACCAACGATTACATAGTTTCCTTGAGTTTTTTCTGCTTTTAGAATTTCATTTAGCTTTTCTAGTTGCAATTGGCGATACACACCGCCTTTATCATAAGCCGATAAATGAACATTAATTAGCACTAATTCCTTATTACCGGCAACAGGAACTCTCGTTACCATAAAGCAACGATCTAAATCAAAAAACTTAACCGGAAATGATTCATCTATTGGTAATTTATAACGCATACTTTGGGTAATTTGATATTTACTAAGCGTTGCTATCCCCGCTTCTACTGTTCCATGGGGATCATCAAAAGGATATAATAAATAAGAACTATGAAAGTTATAAGCAAAACTACTAGCATAATCACTAAACTTAGCTTTAATCATTTCTAATTGATTAACTTTGTAACTTCTTGTTGCCGCAGTGTCTACTTCTTGAAAGAAAGCAAAGTCAGGATTAAAACTATTAACGATGCCGATAGCCCCATTAGTATTTGTTAGGACAATTTCTTTACTTTCAGCCGTTGAGCCTGTTCCCGAAACTGCTGTTCCGTCGAGCATTACACCACTATCCATGAAAAAAGAAAAATCTTTAGTATAAGCACCAAAGCCTATATTCATTGTCACTATTGTGTATTCCGTATCAACATTGACCTCGTTAAGCAAATTATTGCTGATTTCCGCCGTTAAGTCTAGTTCATCCTCAATCCGGTAAAACTCAACAGAAAGCTTCACAACATAACCAATAACAAATAAAATTATTGCACTGAAAACAGAAAGTAGAGTATAACCAACAATCTTCAAAGTTTTTCTCATTTTAAGCACGCTCCTTAGGAAAATTTTACCATATTTATCAAATAAATACAATCAAAAAAAGACGATCTAAATAGAATCGTCTTCAAAGAAATTATCTTTTTTAAAGCTACGAGAAAATATTTTAATTTTCGGCGGAACTAGAATGTAATAAATAGGAATTGTCAAGAAAATTACCCAACCAGGATGCCATGCCCACGTATATTTTGTAAATACGCCAAAGACAACATAAATTGCAGCGACTATTAACGGATAACTAAATCTAATTCTCTCTAGTCCAACTAAAAACGGCGCTAAAGGTATTAATAAGAATACTAACCAACCAGGATGAGAATAGCCCATATATGCTAACACGACAAAAGCAATAATACTAATGAATGGCATGATTGCTACTATTTTCTTTTGTACACTCATTTTTTATTTCCTTTCATTTTAGAACTATATTATTCTAAAGCAATGATATTATATAATAAAACTTCATTTTTGTCAAACTGCAAGCAAATTGCTGTTTATTATACATTATAAATTAACAAACAATACCCTTTCCGTGCTTAAAAAAAAGATGAAACTAAACAGTTTCATCTTCATATTCAAATTCTTTTTTTGCTATCGCTTTATCTTTCGGGTTAAATAAAATCTCGTAAATTGGGATTGTTAAAAAGATGACCCATCCCGGATGCCAACGCCAAGACCATTTTGTTAAAAAGCCGATTGCTATATAAAGCAGGGCTACAATAACGGAATAACTATACCTTATTTGCTTTACTCCTACTAAAAAAGGCATAATCGGAATCAATAAAAATAACAACCACCCTGGATGGGCGTAACCTAATTCCAACAAAATAATAAAAGCAATCGTGCAAACAAAAGGTGTTATGGCAACAATTTTCTTTCTCCAACTCATAAATTTCCTCTCTTTCAGATAATATTAATATTTTTGTTTCTCAGGGATAACGCCTCTAACGCCACCCTTAGGATTATCCATATCATTTAGATACCGCGGGATCAAGTGAACATGTAAATGCATCACGCTTTGACCAGCTACTTCGCCGATATTAATGCCGATATTATAACCATCAGGTTTATATAACTCATCAATAATCTTCTTCACAGCTCTTATGGCCTTATTGATAGCTTCTTCTTCACTTGCAGTTGCTAAGAAGAAATTATCAAAATGTCTTTTAGAAATTATTAAACAATGTCCCTTTGCTACCGGATAGACATCATATAAGGCAACTACTTCTTCATTTTCATAAAAGTAATCACCGTTATTAATTTTATCACAAAAAATACACATTATTATAAATACCTATCTAATTCCCATTGGTGGATTAAAACACGATACTCATTCCACTCTAACTCTTTTGCAATTAAATACTTATTGAAAATATGTTCTCCTAAAGTTTTTCTCATCAATTCGCTCTTTTTAAGTTCCTTAGTCGCATCTTTTAAGTTCTCCGGTAAATTATAAATACCATGTTTTTCTCGCTCTTCTCGAGTATACTCAAAAATATTATCATAAACGGGAGCCACATCAGCTTCATTATCGCTTATTCCTGCCAAACCAGCAGCTAGTATTGCTGCGATTGCTAAATAGGGGTTAGCGATTGGATCAACGTTTCTGATTTCTGTTCTTGTCTTTTCTTGGCGAACTGAAGGAATTCTAATCATTGAACTGCGATTAGCATCACTCCAACAAATATAGCAAGGGGCTTCATAGCCTGGGACAAGTCTTTTATAAGAATTAACGAGCGGATTTGTAATCGCCGTAAATTCACGCGCATGTTTTAAAATCCCATTTATCCATTTATGGCATATATCACTTAGTTGACTTGGTTTATTTTCATCATAGAATAAGTTATTACCGGCTAAATCACTAAGTGAACAATTAACGTGCATTCCGTTACCCGGCATTCCAGCAACAGGTTTTGGCATGAATGTCGCATGCAGTTTGTGTTTACGCGCAACTTGCTTAACGACTTGCTTAAATGTTTGTACATTATCGCAAGCTTCTATCGCATTCGCAAAGCGAAAGTTAATTTCATTTTGCCCGGGGCCAACTTCATGATGTGATGCTTCAACATCAAAGCCTAGTTTTTCTAATTCAAGAACGATATCATGACGACATGATTCAGAACCATCAAGCGGCGCCATATCAAAATAACTTCCTTGATCAGAAAAATCACAAGTTGGCTCACCTTTTTCATCTATTTTTAGCAAATAGAATTCTGGTTCAACACCGATATTTAAATCACCAAAGCCCAACTTTTGCATTTCCGCAATGATTCTTTTTAAATTACTGCGCGGATCTCCCGCAAAGTAATCGCCACTTGGTAGTTTAACATCACAAATTAAACGAGCTACTTGACTGCAGTCCGTACTTTCTAGCGGCAAAATTAAAAATGTTGATAGGTCAGGAGACAAAAACATATCCGCTTCCTTAATCCGCACAAAGCCTTCAATACTTGATCCATCAAACATAATTTTGCCCGCGAAAACATCGGCCATCCGCTTAGAAGGAACTTCAACGCTTTTGATAGTTCCTAACATATCAGTAAATTGTAGTTTAATGTATTTAACATTTTCCTTATCAATAATTTCTAATATTTCTTTTTCTGTGTATTTTTCCATATTGTTTTCCCCATCTCTTATGGTCTTCCCTTTTCTATTTATATTCAGCGACAAATCTGCCGATAATATCTAATCCTGCTTGCAGTTGCTTCTTGCAACAAGCAATATTAAATCTAATAAAGCCATCATAATCTGTGCCATACGCCGCGCCAGAATTTACTAAAATTCCATATTCAATTAGTTTTTTGACTAAGTCCGCACTGCTAAGATTTAAAAACCGCATATCAATCCACATTAAATATGTTCCTTCTAACTTAGCAATCTTCGCCTCTGGAATATGCTTTTTAAAATATTGATAAACAATTTGTGAATTTTGGTAAATATGTTCCATCTGTTCATCTAACCAATCATCACATTTTGTATAAGCTGCCTTGCAAGCTTCAATACCCAATAAGTTAGGTTCACAAATTGCTCTTGTTTTCAGTTCATATTTAAATTTTTCTCTTAAAAGAGAATTCTGGATAATTATATTAGAAGTCATTAACCCCGCAATATTAAAGGTCTTGCTTGGGGCGGTGCAAATAATTACTTGGTCATTAATCTCAAGCCATTTCCCCACCGAAATAAATTGATAATCCTTAAAAACTAAATCACAATGAATTTCATCACTTACTAAAAGACATTTATATTTCTTACATAATGTAACAACTTTTTTGATTTCTGCTTCGGTCCATACTCTACCAACAGGGTTATGAGGATTGCATAAAATTAACATTTCCGCACCCTCTTGCAGTAAAAGTTCAAGATTAACAAAGTCCATAACATATGAATTCGCTTCTAAAAGTAATTTGTTTTCCACAATTACACGGTCATTGTTCGTTATAATCGAGTAAAAAGGATTATATACCGGTGACTGCACAATAACCTTCGCATGAATATTGGTAAATATATTAACGGCGAAGGATAGTGCTGTTACTATTCCCGGTGTTGGCACAATCCATTCAGCTTCGATTTGATAACCATAGCGACGTAAAACCCAATCTTTCACTATTTTATAATATTCATCATCAAGATAAGTATAGCCAAAGGCACCATTTTTTATTCGAGCAACTAAGGCATCCTCAATTGGTTTCGCCGTCTGATAGTCAGAATCAGCAATCCAAAAAGGCAATATATCATCTTTTTCTTTAATGCAATCCCATTTAACGGAACAAGTATGCAACCGATCAATCGGCTTATTAAAATTACTCATTGATTATCTCCTTCTGCTTGCAAACATCGATCCACTTACGATAAGCAACTATTTGTGACATTTCTTGGGGTGTAAGTTTTACGGCTGAGGCCGCATCGCCACAAGCCGGATAAACTATTTCATGTGATAGTAATGAACTATCGAGATATATTGCTGTCTTGGCATTAATTCCAAACGGACAAACGCCACCAATCTCGTGATTAGTAAAATATAGTATTTCCTCAGGGCTTAACATCTTGGCCTTAAAACCAAATTCATTTTTAAATTTCACGTTATCAATCTTCACATCCCCGGCCGTGATGATAACCATTGCCATGGTGTTGGCTTTAAACGCTAAAGTTTTCGCAATTTGCCCCTCTTGAACACCTAACGCCTCAGCCGCTAAGGCTACTGTCGCTGTGGAAACAGAAAAAGTAATTACCTTATCTTCTTTTCCATATTTTTTTAAATATTCTTTGGCAATCAATAATGACATTTTGCTACCTCGTTTATACAATTATAGTCTTAATCAATTATATTTTCAAGTAATAAATAAAGTTGCTAGTTATGTATAACAAAAATTGGATAGCTAAACTTCGCTAACTTCATTAGAATAAAAAAAATAAATGTTGAAAGCTATCAAGAAAGGAAATTTTCCTTATCTATCGAGTAATTATCATAAAAAAAGAAAAGCACTGAAGTTTTAACTTCAGTGCTTATTTTTTATTTCTTAATTACTGTTTTCCATAAACCATGAATATTGCAATATTCATAAACTGCAATTGGTTCATCATCAATTACTGTAAATTTTACGTGCGGTGCATCTCCTGGATTAAGTGCTTTTCTTTGACCGCCATGTTTAGTTTCTAAATAAATCCATTGAATATAGTGAGCCGCAACCATCGGATGAGGAACACTACCTACCGTTACTTCAACAACATTACCTTTAATCTCAACAACTGGAACATGTTTTTCTAGCGTTGCATCAGCTGTTTGAGCTACAAGTAATTCCATTTCTTCGCCACAACAAACTACAGGAACACCACTAGCATAAATCATTCCGATAATATTACCACAATGTCTACAGATAAAAAATTTACTCATCTTTGAACCCTCCTTTATTTCATTCTTATTTTACCATATTAACTTTTATAAATCTATATATTTACATTTTTTATTGATTTCGTTTGAAAAGGCTTTCTTTTTAGACGCTATTATGGTAAAATAATGACGTTAAAAATAATAATTCAGGAGGATTTATGGAAAACAACCTTGTCAACGAACAAAAAACTTTTAATCGCAATAAGTGGTGTTATAGCCTAGGAGGTATTGGCCGTGACATGACCTATACATTAATGGCGACCTTCTTAATGGTGTATATTCAATACACAATGAATTTAACGATTGGTCAGTTCTCAACAATTTCTTTGATTTTGGTCGTCGGCAGAATTTGGGATGCGATCAACGATCCAATTATGGGCACAATCATCGAAAACACAAAAGGTCGATGGGGAAAGTTTAAACCCTGGATTTTAATTGGTGCGGTTCTAACCGCCATTGTAATTGTTATCTTGTTTAATGTACGGACCTTCACCGGTTGGAATTTCGTAATTTTCTTCACTATTTCTTATTTCGTTTGGGAAATTACCTTTACGATGAATGATATTTCTTATTGGTCAATGCTCGCATCATTAAGTACTGATGCCAAGAAAAGAAATAAAATTACTACTCTAGCAGTTGTTTTTGCTGGAGTTGGCGCCTTTGCTGCTAACGCTATTATCGCTTTAGCTAGTGGAGATATGGTGCGCTTTTACGGAGGCGTTTCCATTGGGATTGCTTTTGCTTTAGTTGCTTGTCAGGCTTTGACTGTTTTTGGGGTTAAGGAAGATAAAGATATGATTGCCCGGAACAATGCTCGCGAAGAAAATGTTACCTTTAAAGACATGATCACAACGATTAAAAATAATGACCAATTATTATGGATTACCCTAGCGATGTTCTTATATAATATTGGTAGTAGTCTATTAGCCGGAACACTAGCTTATAATATGATTTACTTGGAAATTAATTATGGCGGTATCGAAGGAACTTTATTAGTACTGTGTTTAGGTGTTTCTAGCATCTTATTGCAAAGTTTCTATGCTTCACTAGCTAGCAAATTAAAACGAGCCAAACTATTAACTTATAGTTTAGCCCTAACAATTGCTGGTTATGCAATGTTACTATTATTAGGTTTCACTTTTATTCCGCTTAATATTGTTACTATTTGTATTTTCGCCGTTTTCGTTTTCAGTGGTCAAGCAATCTTCTACATGGTGTTAACCATTAACCTAACCAATACTATTGAATACAACGAATATAAAACTGGTGAGCGTCGCGAAGGAGTTATCTTCTCACTCCGACCTTTCATGGCCAAGTTTGCCAGTGCGATAACGCAATTAATTATCACAGGCATCTTAATTTTTTCTGGCATTTATGCCTTAACACAAGACATCGGTGTTTTAGAAACACAAAAGAATGATTTTGAAAGCCCATCTATTTTCGGCACAACCGATCTTCAATCCAAATATTTAATAAACCTAGGAAAACACGAAATTATTTTTGATGAACTATTACAAGATAAAATGAATGAAATTGATAAAAAGAAATATTCAAGTGTCGTTGAAAAGCAAGCAGCCATTGCAGAAGCTAATGACCAAATTGAAAATTTATATGTCATTCTTGAGGATTCAGTTTTCACAGTAAATGGGGAAACAGGATTATACACTATAGACATAACTACTTCGGCCAATAAAATTTTCAAGAGTCAAGAAAGTAACACAAAGATGAAATTTGTCTTGCGAACCGGTATTACAATTGTACCAATAATTTTCTTGAGTAGCGCATTTATTGTTTTAAAGAAGAAATACAAAATTGATGAAGAAATGTATGATCATATGACAGAAGAAATTAATAAACGCAAGGAAAAATAAACAATATAAATAAAAAAGGCCTATTTTTTAAAATAGACCTTTTTTTATGTCTTACTAGTTAACGAATACTTCACCAATTTCTTTTCCTAAATCAACCATCTTAATTAATTCTTGACAGCAAAATTTAATCGCCTGATCATCCATCAATCGGGGAATTTTCAACACGTTCTTCCTTTTAACATAAACAGCCGTCTTATTCCCTTGGAAATCAATAGCCGTTGTTTCTTGCGGTGATAGTTTCACAACTTTATTAAAGTTTTGGAAGTATCGACTAGGAACTTCAAACCTTGTTTGCTCATCAAAAGAATAGACCGAATAGTTACGGGTTGATAATTCCTTTTCTTTTTTACATTTATCCCCTCGATAAGTATCGTTTCTAATTTGGATATCGATACTATTTTCACCTTCATAAAGGTAAACAAACCCTTGCAAAATCGTAATTGAACTTTTCCCTTGGCTTCTAGTAACATAAACATCGATAACAAGTCCAGTGATATTTTCCTTATTAAATTTAAAAACTTTATAAATCCCAATAGTATCGCCATTGTTAACTAATCTTGTAGCTTTTATTTCTTGGCGATACCGCGGAGAATCTTTTAAGTATTCAATATCTATTTCTTGTTCCTCAGTAATAATTCCCGCAAGCAAGCGATAATATTCATCTTTACAAAGCTGATTAGCCTTATATATCTTTACATAGTAATAAATGGCCATCGTGCTATATAAAATAAAAATAGCTGCCGCTATCGCGGGATGAAACACTAATATAACTGCCAAAACAAGTAAACTTGCTAACAAAGCAAAATGAATGGAAAGTAATATTATTCCCCGTTTCCTTCTTTGAAAATATGGTTTTTGATATTCAACAGTAAATTTTTTTATTTTGTTTTTGTGAAATAACAAATCCATCTTTTCCCCCTAAGAAACTATTTTTATCTTTTTATCTTTTATTTCCCAAGCAATTTTTAGCCCTGCAAGCGTTTCTTTTACCGGGGCTAATAATATTCCTTGGCATTGCGGTAATTGATTATACTCTATTATATGGCCGTTTTTAGCGAAGATAACCACTTCTTTCGCTTCATCACGGATAGAAACAATGTTTAAGCCATCAGCTAAGGTAATTGCGGGAATAAAGATCTCTTCTCCTTTAGTAAAGGGAATAATGGGAATTACTACTTCGCGATTATCAATCTTGCCTTTTGCTTCACCAAGGGAAAAAGTAAACTCAGTCTTCGCTTCAGCCTGTGGCCAATAATTGGCAATTACTAAATCTAATGTATTATAAAATATGTCAATTATTCCGGGATGAGTTTGGCGTTCATAATATCCCCCGTTAGTGATAAAGCAAGCCCCAACTTGATTTTTAACATCAAAGAACATATAGCTTCTGACCCCATAAGCGCCACCCGTATGGCCACGAAATGGCTTCCCCGGAAAAGAATGTAAGACTTTCATTTGAATCCCCTTCGCCCGGTAACTCTCACCATCCCCACTGCCAAACCAGTGTTGTTGCACCATATAGTCAACAGTTTTTTTCTGTAATAAGCGGATATTATTGACTATTCCACCATTTAAAAACATTCGCATAATTGTTGATAAATCAGTCATACTAATAAACAAGCCGCCAGCAGGACCACGATAATTTTCGCCTAAAGCAAATTTTGGATAGCCCCCACTAATAAACCTTTGGGCTGATCTCGCCACCTCATAACCATTCTCACGTGTTTTATTAGGGTAATACACATCTGCGATCAAATCTTTACGCTTAATATTGTTAGCAATAAAACTAGCATCTAAGTTGAGTGGCTGAAAAACATGTTTTTCCATATAGTCGGTGTAGTATTCTTGACTTACTATTTCAATTAAACAAGCCATCAACCCACAACCAAAATTAGAATAAATAAATCTTGTTCCGGGTTTAAACGTTGAAAAGGTTAGTGGCGTATAATATGGTCCCTCATTAGGCACTAGTAAGTCTTTTACTTTCACATCTAAACTTGTCCCATTAACGCCGTTATAGCCTTTTTTAATATGATCATAAGCAGAGTTTTCATCATCATAGCCATCAATAATACTCGATGTTTGTAAAGTCAACATTTTAACAGTGATCGGCTCATCAGGAAACTGGGGATTTCTAATCAAAAACCCAAAGTAATCGCTAATATCTTTATCGATATCAAGCTTACCTGCTTCAACAAGTTGCATTAAAGCAATAGCCCCCACCGTTTTAGAAATCGAAGCAATCCGGTATATCGTTTCTTCCTTCGTGCTTTTATCTTCTTCAAGAGATTGAAAGCCATAAGCACACTTATTCACTATTTTATCATCTTTAACAACAACAAAATTAGCTCCGACTAATTTCGCCTCTTGGCAAATCTTTGTAAATTCATTTGTAAATTCTTGCATTTTTTTCTGCCCCCTGTAACTATATGAACTATTTTTAATTATTTTAGAA
>DATESD010000045.1:0-13772 GCA_035270985.1 Bacilli bacterium
AAGATTTATTTTTTATTTCAAATCAGCGATATTAATAACTTCTTTCGGCATAAATCTGTTTTTTCCCGTAATCCAACAATCAAAGATAAGGAGAGTTTGGGGAAGAACAAAGAGAACAAGGATAATAGCTGATAATGCCCCACGGCCAATCAAAGATCCAAAGACAGAAATTGAAGGAATTGTTGAGACAAAACCTAAGGTAAAGCCCGCACCAACAAGAATGAAACCTGATGTTAGCACCGTATGTTTTGCTTCGGTGAAGGCTAAAGCCATCGCTTCTTTCTTGCAAACGGTTAAACGATGCGTCCGGTATTGATGAGTATATAAGATAGCATAGTCAATCGTCGCTCCGAGCATAATACAACTGACGATGACATAACCGATATAAAGCAGGTTTTCGCCTAAGATTACTGGCGCCGCCATATTAATCCAAGTTGCTCCGAGAATTACGATAAGGAGAATAACGGGAATCGCTAAGTTTTTGAATGATAGCAGCAAGATAATGAAAATCAAAACAATCGTAATAATTGTAACTTTCCAATAGTCTTTTTCAATAATAGTCTTCACATCACGAACGCCAACACTTTCACCTAATAAATAATAGCTATCTAAATGTTCTCTAGCGACTTCATCAACAAGATCAAGAAAGGCAAAGACTTCATCGTTTTCCGCCTCAAAATCTGTGACAAGAATAATGCGGTCATAGTTCGGTCCTTCAAGAGCACTTCTTGCGGCTTCCATTTCACTAATGAAAGGAGTAAAAGCAACTTTTTGTTCCTCAGGAATGTACGGTGTTTCTTTGATAAAATCGACCATCTCCACAATCGAGAACGAAGCTCTTAAGGTTGCCCCTTGCATCATATCAAATACTTGCCCGATTCCGGCGATAGCCGCTGGATCAAGACCATTAGCGGCTAAGAAGCCAGATAGTTCTTCCTTAGTATTTAATTGATGGAATAAGAGCGGACTAATTAGTGATTTCACTTCAATGTCTTTAAGGATCGGAGTTAAACCTTCTAAGAAGGCTCCTTCCTTACCAATGTCATGCGGAGTTAAAATCACTAGAGTGTTATTTAGCCCAAAGGCTGTTTCAATTTTTTCGTAGCTAGCACTTAATGTTGGACTTTCAGAAACTATTTTATGTTCGCTAAAGACAAATTCATTTTCTTGTTGGACAGCGAAGGCAAAGCCAATTAAGGCTAAAGCCAAGACCGGCATTACATATCTAGTTTTGAAAATAAAATTGAAGGTAGCTTTCATCGGTCTAAAGATTGATTTATGCGCTGTTCTTTCAATTAGTTTATCGAAGATAACAATTAGTCCGGGCATTAACAGGAATGTTGCCGCGAAACTAATTAAGGTTCCTTTAATTAAAACTAAACCAATATCCATTCCGATCTTGTATTTCATGAATAAAATCGCCACAAATCCGGCAACAGTTGTTAACATGCTAGAAAGAATTGGAACGAAACTAGCTCTGCCGGCTTTGCGAACTGCTTCTTTAGCGGAAAGACCAGATTCTTTTTCTTTCTTGTAAGCATGAATCATCATGACGGTGTAGTCCATACAAAGAGCTAGTTGGAGAATACCACAAGTAGCATGGGTCATATAAGAGATACTCGGGAAGAAGGCATTCGTTCCCATGTTTATAACAACGGAAATTAAGACAACGATAATAAATAACAATGGTTCAATCCACGATGAAGTGGCCATGAACAAAATAATTAAAACAATCGGAACGAGAATTAAAATTATTTTAAGGATTTCACTTTCAATAACACTGCTATAGGCAATTGAATCAATTGACTCGCCGCGAAAATAAACATCGTGGGTAGTTAATTTATCTTTAAGTGCTTTTAAGGTAGTTTTAGTTTCCTCATCATAATTACCGGAATCAAAAGTAATTTGGTAGAGAGCTTTTTCATCATGAAAGTAAGTCTCTTGTGTCGGAATAAACGTGACTTGTTGAATGCCGTTAAGAGCGCTTAGTTCACTTGCTAGTTCGACAGCTTCCATTAATGAAATATTTTCGACCATGACTTCACAAGCACCGAAAACGCCAAATTCTTCGTCCATCACAACGAGAGCTTTTTTAGTGTTGCTTTCTTCGGGTAAATAAGATGAGCCATCATAGTTGATAGTCACCTGAGGGATAAAAAAAAGACCAGCTACAGTTAAGGCTAAGAATAAGCCAAGGATGTAGTGGCGTAAATGAACAATTAATTTCATAAAGACCTCCTAGGTATAGTGTTTAGTAATCAACACTGTTTATAAACATGGTGTTGACTATTACGCTTATTTATATTATAATATAAGTAGAAAATAAAGCAATAAGCAATGAAGTGTCAATTGTTCAATAATGAACATATTACATAAATTTGTTGAGGAGGAATGATGGATCTTAGAGTTTATAAAACAAGAATGTTATTAAAAGAAACCTTAGTAAGTCTCATTGAAGAGAAGCCCCTACGAAAAATTACGATTCGGGAAATTAGTGAGCGGGCGAAGATCAATCGCGGAACATTCTATTTACACTATCTGGATATCTATGATATGGTGGAAAAATTAGAGCTAGAGGTCATCGATAAAGTTAAAGGAATTGTTGATAATGAAAATCCTTTAGCGCTGAATTATTTGATTCTTCCCGTTTTAGGCAAAATTATTGAATATTTTTATGAAGAACAACAATTTATTCGTGCCCTTATTTCTCCAAATGGAAATCCATATTTTCTGACCGATATTCAAAATATTATGATTGAGCATACTTTGAAGATATACAAACAAAATTTCAAAAAACATGAAGATAACACAGTGCGAATAGCTGTGACTTTCATTGTTTCCGGGGGAGTTAGTGTTTTTAGCGAATGGTTCAAGAGTGGCTGTAAAACGCCAATTCAAGAAGTTATCAAAACATGTGAGGAAATAATATCGCACGGGATTAATCGTTTTTAAATTAAATAAAAAATGCTCGTTGATGAGCATAAAATAAAAGCCAAGCAGAAGCTTGACTTTTTTTGTTGGTTAAGTAAAGTTTAATATCCTATAAAAGATCGATAATATCTTTTGTAGCCGCGACCATAGTATCTAAAGGTAGTGTTTCTGAGTTATCATTAGTTTGATTTTTATAAAGAGGGAAGTGGATAAAACCAACTTTTGTAGTTAAGTTAAATTTCTTTACATAATATAAAGCTAAATAAAAAATATAATTGCACACATAAACTCCTGCTGAGTAAGAAAGGGAAAGCGGGTGTTTTGGCGCTAGCAAATTGATGATATTAGTCGAGTCAATAGTATTAAAATAACCATCTGCTCCATCATCTTTTATGGATGCCTCAAGATAAGCTTTACCATCATTGTCGGGTGTTGGCGTATTAATTAAATTAATTGCGATTTGTTCGAGCGAAACAACCCGCCTATTTTGTGCTTGTCCTAGTAATAGCAAGAAATCAGGTTGCCCTTCTAAGAGCAGGGACTTAATTGCCTGATCACACTTCTGATACGATACGGGGAGAATTAGCTTAGTAATGTTTTCTTCTGGCAAGGCCTTTAAAACTTCTAAAGAAGAGTTCGTAGGGATGATTCCAAAGGGCTCGAAAGCCGTTATAGTTATCTTTTTCATATTTATCACCTTTGCTTAATTATATTATAGATAAAAAATAATAACAAGTTTAATTATCCTAATATATGTACGAGGTGATGAAGGTGAATAAGAAGAAGAAAATAATAATAGTTGGGGCCGCTATTCTTCTCCTAATATTTTCGGGAATATATTGGACGAAGGATAAAGAGATACCAATCGTTGATGATGAGAATGAAGATGTTTATCAAACGCCGCTCGCGCGTTATGTGATTTATATTAAAGGCGAAGTGAAAAATCCGGGGTTATATTTAATTGATAAAGATAAAAGAATTAATGATGCTATTTATTTAGCTGGAGGCTTAACGGAAAATGCTAATTTAAAAGATATTAACCTGGCTGGGAAAATCACCGATGGCATGATGCTCGTTATTCAGAGTAATACAGTCGAGGCGTTCCAAAGCAAGATCTCAATTAACATGGCCACCGCTGAGCAACTTCAAAAGCTTTCTCGTATTGGTCCGGCGACGGCCCAAAAGATTATTGAATATCGTGAAAGCGAGGGTAATTTTAAAAGCATTGAGGAGATAATGAATGTTAAGGGTATATCTGAAGCGATTTTCGAACAAATTAAAGATGACATCTGTCTATAGGGAATTGATAAACAATTATATAGTTATTGCTTTTGCTTTATTACTATTCATATTATTTTTGAATTCCTTTATTGTTATTGTTTTTCTCGTACTATATTTAATTTATTTGTATCACAAGAGTCGCGAAGTGTGTGTCCTTTTACTGTTTATTTTACTACTTTTCGTTGTTCATTTTATGGCGATTAAACTCCATTACTTTCTTGAGGAAACGAATGAAATAGCCGGTGTTATTGTTGATATCGAGGGTAAGGAGAAATACAATAAATTATTGATTAAAGATGGATATTATAAAAAGATCGTTTATGATTATGATTTTATTAATTTACAACCGGGAAACAAAGTCCGTGTTAGGGGAATAAATTTAGAAATAAACGGGCAGAGGAATGAAAATAGTTTTGATTACAGTAAGTACTTACAAAACAAAAATATCAATCAAGTCCTGCAAAGTGAAAGTATAAAAGTTATTTCTTCTCATTTTAATCTGGCGACGGTCAGATACGCTTTAAACAAATATATCCTTAAGTTTCCTGATAAATCGCAAGCCTTTATTAAAGCTATCATTTTAGGTGATGATAGCAACTTTAGTAATGAGTTTACGCAAGGGCTACAAGTCAATGGGATTAGTCATTTGTTTGCTGTTTCGGGACTGCATATCGGCTTATTAGTTATCATTATCCAAAAGTTGCTCCAGCAACTTAAGGCTTCCGAAAAAAGAATTACAACAATTACGCTGACAATACTAAGCTTATATCTGCTTGTTACTAATTTTGCGGCTTCTATTTTGCGGGCCTGTTTATTATATTTAGGAGGGCTCTTAAATAAGAAAGGTAAGTTTGGGTTAAAAACAATCGATATCATTTCGCTTGTTTTTATTTTTCTGTTATTAATGAATCCTTACTATATGTATAACTTAAGTTTTATTTTGAGCTTTTTAATGGCTTTTACGATAATTCTTGTTTCGCCGTTAATTAAGAACTATAAAAACCATCAGCAAGTTTTACTTATTTCAACCCTAGCGGTTATCGTAACCTTACCACTAGTTATTAATTTTAACCATCAAATTAATCTTTTGTCGCCATTGCTGAATGTTGCTTATATTGCAATCTTTTCGACGATTATTTTGCCTTTTACCTTAGTCGTTGTTGCTTGTCCGATACTAACAAGTCTTTATGAGTACATGCTTATTGCTTTTGAAAAAGTTGTTATCTTCAGTGGCGAATATCTAAACTTAAAAATTATTTTTCCTAATTTTACCGCTGGACAAATGTTAATTTATTATTTGTTAGTAATTATTGGCATCTATTGTTTTAAAAATATTCGCTTAAAAAAAGCGGCAATTCTTATCTTTTTGCTGTTTCTAACAATTATCTATTTTTCTCCAGTTCTGAACATTACAGGCGAGGTTAGCTTCTTAGACCTCGCTAATGGGGAGGCTATTTTTGTCCACACTCCGTTTTCCGAGTGTACAGCATTAATAGATACCGGAGAGGGACGGACCGATGAGGTGACCGATTTTTTGTTGAGCAAAGGCATCAAAAAACTGGATTATTTGTTCTTAACCCATAATCATCTTGATCATAATGGTGAGGCAGCTACGATTCTAAAAAATGTTAATGTAGGGAAGATTATAACGAGTAATTTTGATAATAGTGTTTATGCGCAGAAGGCGATCACTAAAAAAGTTGCTACAGGTGATAAAATAACTTGTGGGGATATTATCTTTCAAGTTCTTAGTCCGAGCCAGAAAATCCTTGATGAAAATGATAATAGTTTAGTGCTTTATACAAAGATTGGTGGGAAAGGTTTTTTATTTCTTGGCGATGCTACTAGCCAAATAGAAGCCGAAATCGCGACTTATAACCTTGATGTTGATGTCTTGAAGGTTGCTCATCACGGGTCATCGACGGCAACAAACCCGATTTTAATTGATAAATTTCGCCCGCAGTATGCAATTATCCAAACCGGAAGAATTACCCGGTTTGGTTTTCCCCACCCCCAAACAATTAATACGCTAAAAAGTTTTAATGTAACGATTTATCAAACAAATAAAGACTATGCCATTAAATATACTTATACGAAAAAATCATCATCTTTTGCGAGTTTAAGATAAAAAAAGCCGAGGCCTTTGTTTGACAAAAAAAATATAATAATCTATAATATAGTATATAGGTGATTAATAATGAAATGTAAAAAATGCAACCGGGAAGTTAAAGGCACGATATGTTCATACTGTGGTGAAGTGCAAGACGTTTTAGTAGCCGAAGTAATGCTCCCGAGTTATCCTGAAGATTTAAGGTATGCTATTATTTTTGCGGTCTTATCGATTGCATTAGGATTTCTCGCTAATTTTTTTAACCAAGTGTTTATTCTTGCGATTGGGCTTGGTGCCTTAGGGGTTTGGCTTTCATGCAAACATTTAAAATCGGCGGAGAGAAAATGGTTTCTCCTAGCAGGTATTATTGCGAGTCTCGGCTTGTTTCTAACAACTGTTGCCACGGTCAAGTATGTTTCTCAAGAGATAGATAAAGAACTGGCAACAAAAAGATACGGAGAAATATTAGAAGTAACACTTCCAAAGCGCAAAGCTGTTATCTATAACACTGATTTTGGCTATCAAACGGGCTATAAAGTAATAATGTACGGTGTTCAGTTGACGGAAACCGAATACGAAGAAATTATAAAAAATATTATTTGGCTAGAAGAAAGTAATTTTTATGTTGATTTGGTAGCTGAGGCCTCTGATTTAGGAAGTTATGCAGTTTTTGATTACAGTAAAGAAGCCTGGGGTTTACCGGAAAATATTTTAAAGTATCATTTTATTATGGTTAGAATTGTTGCCAGCGAAGGAAATTATAAATTGGAAATATATGACGTTAGTAAACGCCAGTATTAGAAAGAGGAAACATGGCTAATGTATATCTTTATCTTGGAGAAGAAAAGTATTTAATTAACAATAAAATTGAACGATTGATTGCTGATGCAAAGGCTGACCAGTATAATGTTTTTTCCTATGACATGGACGAAGTGAATGTTAAAGAAGCGGTTAGAGATGCTTTAACTGTGCCTTTTATGTGTGAAAACAAAGTCGTAATCATTAAAAATCCCAAGTTTATTTCTACCGAAAAAAGTGAAATTAATCACAGCATCGCGCTCCTAACAAAATATATTGAAAATCCGATGGAAACAACCTATTTTATTATTAACGCTAACAGCTTAAAACTAAACGAAAAAAGCGAAGTCGTTAAACAACTTCGCAAAAAAGCAATAATTATTGAAACAAGGGAACTAAGTGAAACAGAGTTTTGTGGGTGGGTAAAACGCCAGTTCGATCTTGAAGAAGTTTTGATTAGTAGTCAAGCGGTTAATCTTTTCTACGACTTAGTCGGAAAAGATATGATTAATGCTAAAACAGAGATTGAAAAATTAGTTGCTTATGTTGGTAAAGGCAATACGATAACAAATGAAATAGTCACGACAGTTGTTGTAAAGGAAATTCAAAAAGATGCCTTTGCCTTATCAAATGCGATTATCGAACGCAATAGCGAAAAAACGATTAATGTTTATCGTGATCTAATTGCGATTGATAACGATGTTAACCGTTTATTTAATCTTGTTTCACGAACAATTCGTGATACTTTATTAGTAAATTACATGCTTGAAGAAGGTGATAAGCAAAACGATATTGCTAAGCGCATGGAGACCTCACCAAACAGAGCTTACTATTTAATTAAGAATGCGAAAAGTTTTGATATCCAATCCGCGAAAGAATACTTAGTTAGATTAGGAGAACTTGATTATAAAATAAAATCCGGGCAAATAGATGCCCGAACCGGTTTTGAATTCTTTCTTTTCCAATTATAAGCAAAAAAAACATCTGATTTTCAGACGTTTTTTTTATGCTAAACTATTAAGAAGTTTTGCTAGACGAGATTTATTACGACTGACAAAATTCTTATGAAAAATACCTTTTGCTAATCCTTTATCTAATTTAGTGTTTGCAAGTTTTAAAGCTTCTTGAGCTTTTTCTAATTCTTTATTTGCAACTGCAACTTCCACGCTTTTTACAGCACTTTTCACTGATGATTTGAAAGCAGCATTTAGAAGTCTTCTTTTTTCATTAGTTAAATTACGTTTAGCTTGTTGTTTGATATTCGCCATGATTTGCACCTCCAAAATTCATACGTTTTATTTTACCAAAAAACTTTCTAAAAAGCAAGTAAAAAATATTTTTATTTATTAGCAAAAATAAAATAAGATTGTCTTTTAAATCAACATCGTATATAATTATAATGTTCAATAGGGGAGCTACGGCTGAGAGGTTGCATTTGACAACGACCCTTAAACCTGAACTAGGTAATGCTAGCGTAGGAAAGATAATTCTCTTCTATTTGTTTTTTGGCATTCAAAAAACTTTTTTTATTTTAAAAGGGGAGATGAAGTAAAGTGAAAAAAAATAATGATGTTTTTAAAATAACTTTTTCCGCAATTTTATTAAGCATGGCGATTGTTTTAGAAATTGTTAGTAAGGCAATTCCGTTCTTGAAAATGCCTAACGGTGGGGGAATTTCGCTCGCGATGTTACCGCTGGTAATAATTGCCTACGTGTTTGGTTTTAAATATGGAATAACGGCGGGAATAGCCTATGGAATCATTGATTGCTTTATGCTAGATGGCTATGGTTTTAATGTGTTCTCTTTTTTCTTAGATTATATTTTTGGCTTTGGGGCGATGGGCTTAGCTGCTATTTTCCGTAAACAAGTTCTTGGTGGGAGCAAATTATATTTTGTATTGGGCTTTATTGTGGCCGCTATTTCGCGGTGGATTTTTAGTGGTTTCAGTGGAGTCATTAATGCGCGAATCTGGGGATATGACGCGGCGTTCTTAGAAGGTTTATTTGGATCATCACATTCAGGAATATTTTGGCTATATTTTTATTCCTTTATTTTTTATAACCTACCTTATCTTGCTGCCTCAACAGCTATTTGTATTGCCGTGGGCTTAACGATAAAACGGCAACTCTTTCAGTATTTTACAGTTTAAATTAGATGACAACCATAAACATCTTTGTTTATGGTTTTTTAATATTTTTTGGTAATGATTTTAAAATATGGTATAATAATACGGGTGATTATAATGGATAAATATGATGTAGTAGTTATTGGTGGCGGAGCTTCAGGAATAAGTTGTGCCCTAGCTTATAAAAAACAAAATCCCCAGGGGAAAATTGTTATTCTCGAACAAAACGAGCGCATTGGTAAGAAAATTTTAAAAACCGGCAATGGCAAATGCAACCTAGGAAACATCCATATCGAAGAAAAGGCTTATTATAATTGGGACTATATTAAACAAAACATGGCTAGTTTTGTTGGCGATGATTATTTCAAGGGCTTAGGAATTATAACTCGTCAAGATGATCAAGGAAGACTTTACCCTTATAGCGAAACAGCAGCATCAGTAGTTGATATCTTGCGTGCGGAATTAGCAAGACTTAAAATAGAAGTAAGGTGTTCGTTTAAGGTTATCGATATCCTTAAAAAAGATAATTTTATTATTAAGGGAATACAAGATAGTATGGAAACCGCCAAGGTAGTTATGGCGACAGGATCTCTATCACAAGAAAAAACTAATGGTTATCAGCTATTAGAAAAATTAGGCCATCGGATTTCACCGTTAATGCCGATATTAGTACCAATAAAAGTGCAAGAAAATGTTAAGGCTTTGCAAGGACTAAGGGTTAAATGTATAGCTCAAGTTAATGGCTGGCAGGAATACGGAGAAATATTATTTAAAGAAGAAGGCCTATCCGGAATTTTAGCACTTAACCTTTCGCGGCACGTTAATAAAAAAGATATTATAACTTTGGATTTAGTTCCTGAGTTGTCGTGTTTAGAATTAGAAAAGCTTATAGAAAGCATTTTTGACCGTGATGTGACAATGATTTTACGGGGGTTACTACCAAAGATGCTAATCTTAGATGTTCTCAGAGTAGCAAAGACACCGCAAGAAATCGCGCAAAAGATAAAAAAATATTGTTTGACGGTGGCAGCTCTATATGGTTTTGAAGCCTCGCAAGTAACTAGAGGTGGAGTCGCAATGGGCGAGGTCACTAATAATTATGCTTCAAAAATTGTCCCTAACCTATATGTTATTGGCGAAGTCCTTGATGTTGATGGGGAATGTGGTGGATATAATTTAATGTTTGCCTGGATGAGTGGTAACACTGTTGGTTTGATTATTTAACATTTTGAAAAAAACGCGAAACTGTTTACTAATCTTAGTAAATATAGTATAATATTAATAGATAAACGAAAAAAGTGAGGACTAATATATGAATTTACCCAACAAATTGACAATGGTTAGGCTGTATGCAATTCCATTGCTAATTATTATTTCTTTAATAAAACCGTTACAAGAAATAATTGTTTTCCTTAGTGTAACGTTAGAAGATTTATTATTGCTAATTGTTTTTTCACTAGCATCATTTACCGATTTTCTTGATGGGCATATTGCTAGGAAAAGAAATATCGTTACCAATTTCGGAAAATTTATGGATCCACTAGCTGACAAAATGTTGGTTTTTGCGACATTGCTGATTCTCCTTGAACGTGGGAGACTAGTAGTCTTTGGAGTTAGTTTGGCTTTTACGGTGACATTAATTCTCGCACGAGAGTTTGCAATTATGGGAATTAGGGTAATTGCGGCAAGCAATAACGTTGTAATTGCGGCTAGTAAACTAGGAAAATTAAAAACAGTTTCCCAAATGTTGATGATAATTGTTTTATTGTTTATCGGTCAAGAAGTTTCTTGGGTTGGCGCGGTTACGAAAGATGTTATAGCCTTAGTTTTAATCGTCTTTGCGACGGTAATGACGCTGGTTAGCGGAGCTGATTACTTAATAAAAAATAAAAATGTTTTAAGAGAAAATTTAGATAATTAAAAGAGGAGGATATAAAAATGGCTGATGACAAATTAAAAGCCTTAGAAGAAGCATTTAAGGCGATTGAAAAACAATACGGAAAAGGCTCAATCATGAAGCTTGGTGACAAAGTTTATACTGAAATGGAAATAATTTCCAGTGGTTCGATTGCTCTAGATATGGCTTTAGGAGTTGGTGGTTATCCTAAGGGAAGAATTATTGAAATATATGGCCCGGAAAGTAGTGGTAAAACTACTTTTGCCTTGCATGCGATTGCTGAAGCGCAAAAAGCTGGGGGAATCGCCGCTTTCATTGATGCAGAGCATGCTCTAGATCCTAAATACGCTAAGGCATTAGGCGTCGATATTGATAATTTAATTTTATCGCAACCTGATACTGGGGAGCAAGCATTAGAGATTACCGAACATTTAATTCGTAGTAATGCTATTGATATGGTTGTTATTGATTCTGTGGCGGCCTTAGTGCCTAAAGTAGAAATAGATGGCGATATGGGCGATACTCATATTGGTACTCAAGCACGCTTAATGTCGCAAGCGATGAGAAAATTAAGCGGCGCGATTAGTAAGAGTAAAGCTATTGTTATTTTTATTAACCAAATTCGCGAAAAAGTTGGGGTTATGTTTGGTAGTCCAGAAACAACTTCAGGCGGCCGAGCTTTAAAATTCTATGCGACAATTCGCTTAGATATTCGCCGGGTTGAACAAATAAAATTAGGAACTGATATTATTGGTAACTTAACACGCGTTAGAGTAGTTAAAAACAAAGTTGCTCCACCGTTTAAAGTGATTGAGGTTGATTTAATTTACGGTTTTGGGGTTTCTCATGAAGCAGAAGTCCTAGATTTAG
Organism: Bacilli bacterium; assembly: GCA_035270985.1. Lineage (GTDB taxonomy): Bacteria > Bacillota_I > Bacilli_A > ML615J-28 > CAG-698 > JAAYBG01. The sequence continues at coordinate 12,014 of DATESD010000045.1, forward strand.
CGGTTAATGCTGATATTATCAATAAAAGCGGCTCGTGGTTTTCTTATAATGGCGAAAAACTAGGCCAAGGACGAGAGAACGTAAAAGAGTTCTTAAAACAAAATCCAAATCTTTGCGCGGAAATAGAAACTAAAATTCGGGAAAACTTGAAAGATAAAAAATAAAATTTACACCTTTAGCAATTGTTTTGCTAGAGGTTTTTTTGTTTTCTATGTAAACATAGTGTAAAAAACTATATTAAAACTTGCTTTAAAACTGCCTTTGTGATAAACTTTAATAGATGTTTAAAGAAAAAAAGAGGTGAATTACATGAAGAGGAAATCAATTTTATCATTATTAATTGTATTTTTACTATTTACAAGCTTTGTGTTTTTAAAGGATTCAAAAGTTAAGGCAGCAACTGCTAGTGATGTCTTTTTGCTGATTACTAATCCCGGCGAAGATATGTCTACGCAAATGAATGTCAATTATCATACTGATATTGCGGGAACATATGTTGAATTAGCTCTCAAGAGCGCTGGCAATTTTAATAATGCGACTAAAGTGTATGGCGAGTGTGCCGCCCCAAAATATGGTTTTGAAGGAACCAATTTTGGTATTGATTGGGGTATTGGCAAATCTGAAAGCAAGTTTGTTTGCGAAGTTTACCTAAAAGATTTAACTCCAGGAACAGAATATATGTATAAAGCAGGTAAAACTAATATGTCAGAACCATATTATTTTAAAACTGCTGGTCACGACGAAAATTTTGCCTTTGCTGTGATGGCGGATCCGCAAATTTATGCGATTGGTCAACAAGCTAACGTAAATGCGAACATGAATAGCGCCATGCAAATAGCTGGTACTTTAGGGTGGGAACTTGAACTTGTCCTTGGTGCCGGTGATATGGTCAATCAAGGTGGAATCATGGATAACTGGAGAATGCTTTATGATCTAGATATTTATAAAGAGATGCCACTTGCAGGATCAACAGGTAACCATGACTATTGTGATGGTGGTAATGCGAAGGTACCAACATCATCAATTACTGACCATGTTTATAATAATCCAAAAAACAGTTATGCCGGGAAAACGGAAGGTATGTATTGGTTTAAACGTGACAGTGCCTTATTTATTGTTATGGACAGTGAAGATATAGCAGCTTATGATAAACAAATTACATGGTTCATTGATATTTGTGAGAATGTTCCTCATCAATACTTATTTGTGATGGCTCATCGTCCACCATGGGGAAGCACCGATTCTGATGGTGTTGCGGCTAAATGGGTACCAGTATTTAATAAATATAATCTTGATATGTATTTTGGCGGCCACAATCATGACTACGGACGCGGTTCAATCAAAGAAGGACCAGCTCGAGGACAAGCAAAATTCTCTAATCGTTATGTTTGTGCTGATGATACATATAACGCATCGAATGCGGAAGCTAATAAAGGTGGATATTGTCTTATTAATATAACGCCAACGGGATTTTACTTCCGGGCTTATGACCAATTTGGAACTTGCCGTGATCAAGCAGTTTATCCTGCTCAAAGAACAAATGCCCCGGCAACAACTTTTACTAAAAGTTCATTCATGAATACGATAAAAGCTGAAGTAGTTGATACTAACACAACAAAAGCTACTTTATCATGGGGAGCTGAAGGTTACGGTCATATCAATTATGTTACACTATCTAAGACTGATAATACAGTAGTTAAAAATGTGTTTGCTGATTCTGATATTAGTACTAGTTTCGAATTTACTGGTTTAAAAGCAA
>DATESD010000046.1:0-4635 GCA_035270985.1 Bacilli bacterium
TTATCCTTTATAACGGACATTATTTATTAGCTTACGGCTTCCCGGAAGTAAATGTTGGTGATCTAGTTACTATTTTTGGTGTCCATGAATTTAGTGGTGGTTTCATTAAAATGAGTGGCGCGGCACCACATGCTTACGTTACAGTCGATTGGGCGTATGGCGAACTTAGTCTTTATCTTTACTCGACAGAAGCAGTAGCTAACTTAGCGTTAAGAAATACTTATAGTGGCAATATTCTTAATTACTATGCCATTATAGGTCGCTTAGTGAAACAATCAGGGGAATGCTATCTAACCGACGGTCTTAATACAATTCTTTTAGTCCTAGCAAATCCAAGTTTAGAGGCAGTATTGGCTCCTTTTACGAATACTGATGTTGAAATAAAGATGTTTAACTATGAATATTCTTATACCGAAGAATTATGGAAGGCAATAGTTGTTGCTGGTGATGACATCATTGAAGCAAAGGTGTTAAGCGGAGCAGAGCTTACTATTATATTAAAGGCATACATCGAAAATGATTTTAATTGCTCTCATACGGCAGGTTTTAATTATTCATTCTCGACGACACATCCTATCTATGGTGGTACTATTGAAGTAACTGTTGACCCTATATCTAGCATGTATGCAGTTATTAATGACGGACAATTAACGCTAACACCATCGGCTGTTCAATATGCAGTTACGCTCCAAGTAGAAATTTTGTGTGGAGTTTTGCATGTTACTGATACTATAGAATTTGATGTTAGCCCCGGTTTTGGCCCTCCGACTAACTAAATGTAGATAAAGCATTTTTCTAATTTAAGAAAGCAAAAAAGAACTAGAATGTTAGTAAAACTTCTAGTTCTTTTTAAGTTTTAAATAATTAGGATAAGCTCAGGTAAAGGTCCACTAGCAAAAAAACAAAAAAAATAATGTGAGTAATATTATCACTTAACTAAATGTGATATAATAATTACATAAAATGCTTTTTAAAAAGCATTTTAATAGTTAAGAAAGATGAAAGATAATGGAAAATAATAAATTTAAAATCGGAATTATTTTAGATTCAACCCGAGACAATAAATTCGGTCATCAAGTCGCGTCATGGATTATTGAATTCATTAACGAAGATAAGGAGACAATTTACGAAATTATTGATCTTAAAGAATATCACTTATCTTTAGTTGATGATTCTGGAGATTTAATGGGCTCAGCAAGGTGGAAAAGCAAAGCTGAAAGGTTAGACGCCGCCATTTTTATTACTCAAGAATATAATTTTTATGGATCAGCATCGTTAAAGAATGCCTTGTTGATAACGGAGGAAAACTGGTATAAAAAAGTTGCTGGGATTATTTCTTATGGAGCCAGCGATGGCGCTAGAGCTGTCGAGTATTTAAAAGATATAATGGCTAAATTAAAAATGACTAGTGTGAGGATGGAAGTTGCGTTATCCATATTTAATGATTTTTCGAATGGGGAAGGATTTAAACCCCAAAGTGACCAAGAAAAAAACTTGGCGACCCTTATTGACCAAGTGAACGCCTGGGGAAAGGCCGCTCTTGCACTTCGATAGGGCTAAATAAAAACCGCTAGAAGCAATTATTATTGAACATTTGAGTAAAAAACTTGTTTTAAAATTTGTTGGTTTAATTATATTCATATTATAAAATATTTCAAGCCCAAGGTTAAATTAACAAATGCGTTTGGAACACCAACTGTCGACAATGAGAACAGTCTTACTGCTGGCAAAAGCAATGGGAATTGATATTGGCACGGTAGATTTAAAATAGATATCTAAATCATATAAAAAATAAGCATTTATCATAATGCTTATTTTTTCATATAGTATGGGTCAATAATGTTTTCCGCGATATTACAACAATGATCACTAATTCTTTCTAAGTTAGAAAGAATATCAACATAGTGAATATCACTAAGGATATTGCTGCTATCAATCGCATTAAGTTGCGCCTTGCGATAGATGCGCTCTAAAGTATCAATTTCTTCTTCCAGTTTAATTATTTTTGACGCTGTTTTTTTATCACGGTTCTCGAAGGCCTTAGCTGCGTAATTAACTTGATGGTTTATTTGTTCGAAGAAGTAGTTTAAATTTTTTAAAGTAGTTTCATCAGTGGTAATCCCAACATTATAACGATCTTGAAAGAATTCAACTAAGTTTATCGAATGGTCCCCTATTCGCTCAAAATCACGAATGGTGTCGATATATATCGCTTGATTTACGCTTTCTTCATCATTGAAATTTTCTGTATGCAATTGCATTAGGTAATCATGAATTAAGTGATTATAAACATCCATTTGATCTTCAAGCTTCACGCATTTTTGGAAATGATTATCGTTATTTTCGTTGAGGTAGGCCGAAGCACAATCAATCATTCTTATTGCGACCTTACTCATATCTATTATTGATAAGCGTGAACTTTCAAGGGCTAAAACTGGTGATTTCTCTAATAAATCTTCATTAAGAAATTTAGCGGAAATATAGTCAGCATTACCAACTGGTGTATCCGGAATAATCTTTCTGATTATTTTAATTATATATTTAATAAAGAAGTAAAGAATAAAGGTTGTTGTTACGTTAAAGACAAGATGGACAATCGCTAAGGTTAACATATTGTTAGCGCCAAACACTTTTATTTCTAATAGTTGAAATAAACTAGTTACCGGTTTCAAAAAGATTAAGAACAAAACTGTACCAATAGTTTTAAAGATTAAGTTCCCGACAGCCGCTTGTTTGGCTTCGCGATTTCCACTTAAACTAGCGATTAACGCTGTGACTGTTGTTCCAATATTAGAGCCTAAGAGAATAGGAATCGCAACTACTAAAGGAATTGATCCCGTCGCAAATAATTTCTGGAGAATACCAATGAAAGCCGAAGAAGATTGCATGATAGCTGTTAATGATATACCAGTGAAAACTCCTAATATCCAGTGGCTAGACAATGTGGCAATAATGTTTATGAAGAAGGGAAAAGTTGCTAATTCTTTTAAGCCAGTTCCCATAAATTCGAGGCCCAGAAATAACAGCCCAAAGCCGAGGATTGTTTTACCAGCTAAACTCCAACGCCGTTTATTAATGAAAACAACTAAAAATGCACCGATGAAAATAATGGGCAAAGCGTAATCGGCAACACCAATACCAATGATAAAAGCGGTGATTGTCGTTCCGATATTAGCACCGAGCATTACGCCAATACCAGCGGTTAAAGTCATCAATCCTGCTGATATTAGGCCAACAACAATAACTGTTGTTGCTGAAGAAGATTGAATAGCAACCGTTATTAAAATACCGACCAAAATAGCTTTAAAAGTATTGCTTGTTGTTTTTTGGATTAAAATCTTTAGTTTGCCGCCAGCTAGTTTCTTTAATGATTCACTCATTAAATTAATACCGAACAAAAATAACCCTAAGCCACCAACAGCAAAAAGGATTATCGAAAATAAATTGTTTTCCGTTAATGAAAAAATAGAAAGTGTATTCATGTATTCTCCTATTTACTTTATCCTCATTAATAATACTCTAAAAAGCCTTTTTTATCAAGTTAAAAAAAGCAAGAAACGTTTTCAAAATTAAAGATTTGGATAATTAGTTAAAAGAACTCGATTTTATTAGAGAACTGTGGTAAAATATTTAATTAGAGGGAAAGAGTATGAATAAAAAAACATTAGGTAATTTATTGGCATTGTTAACTGTTATTATTTGGGGAACAACTTTTGTTGTTACCAAAAATTTGCTTAATAGTTTTAAGCCAGTTGAGATTTTGCTATATCGGTTTATGATTGCTTTTGTTGTTTTATTCGCTGTCTATCCGAAAATATTTACAGTGAAAAAATGGAATCATGAGTTAATGTTTGCTTTAGCTGGTTTATCAGGAGTGGGTATCTATCAGTTTTTGGAAAACACAGCCTTAACTTATACCTCAGCTACTAATGCAGCGATAATCACCTCAATGGCACCTTTCTTTACCGCCATTCTTTCTTTCTGGGTTTTAAAAGATGAAGGGATAACAAAAAGATTCATCATTGGTTTCATTATTGGGATCATCGGAGTTATGTTAGTTTCTTTTAACGGAATTTTTATTTTAGAGTTAAATCCTTTTGGGGATTTACTATTAGTTCTAGCGGTTATTATGTGGGCGACATATTCAGTGATCACGAGAGTAGTTTCGCGGTATGGGTATAATATGGTCCAAGTAACCAGAAGAATTACAATGTATGGAGTTATCTTTATTATCCCGATATATCTTTTATCTAATCCTGATTTTAGTATTGAAAAAATCTTAGTTTTAGAAAGCGGTTTATCGATCGCCTTTTTAGGGTTTATTGCTTCAGCTTTATGTTTTTCAACATGGAATATCGCGATTAAACATATTGGTTCGGTGAAGACAACAATTTATATTTATGCGATTCCGGTTGTTACGGTTATTTTTTCAGCAATCTTTCTTGAGGAAAAACTGACTTGGATGGGAATAGTTGGTACTATTCTTACTATTTTCGGTTTGCTTATTTCAACAAGGAAAAATAGACAAAGAAGTGTTGTTATAGAAGATGAATAAAAAATGCGGCTGTGGCGAAACTGGTAGACGCGCTATCCTCAGAAGGTAGTGTTAGATAACATACCGGTTCAAATCCGGTC
>DATESD010000047.1:0-2991 GCA_035270985.1 Bacilli bacterium
TAAAGAATTAAAAAGATTAGCCGATAGAATGGTAACTCTTGGTAAAAAAGGAACTTTAGCTTCTAGACGCCAAGCTGCTGAAATGGTAAGATTTGAGATGGCAAATGAAAATGAAAATGCTTTGCAAAAACTATTTTCAGACATTGCTCCAAGATACAAAGACAGAAATGGTGGCTATACAAGAGTGTTAAAGACAGGCCCTAGACGCGGAGATTCTGCGCCAATGGCGATTATAGAATTTGTATAAGAAGTAAACAATAAGGCTCTCAGATTTTATTCTGACAGCCTTTTTTTTACGCTCTACCCGGAAATGTCGGCTTAGCAATATTAACAATAAACTAGATTAAAAAAGCGATTATTTACGAGGATTTTACTCTTGTCTTCTTGAATATTAAGATAATTATCGACAGAAAAGCAATTTTAAGATATAATTAACAAAGGTTGGATACAATATATTTATTAGCAAACACTATTTGGAGGTAATTATGCTACGATTAAATAACATTATTAAAGATTATAAAATTGGTAAGCTATCAGTTAGGGCCTTAGACGATATTAATATTAGTTTTCGCCGTCAAGAATTTGTTAGTGTTTTAGGTCCAAGCGGTTGTGGAAAAACAACATTATTAAATATAATTGGAGGCCTAGATAAATATAGCAGTGGTGATTTCTTTATTGAAGGTCAAAATGCGAAGGATTATAAAGACTCAGCCTGGGATAGTTATCGTAATGATAAAGTAGGCTTTGTATTTCAAAGTTTCAATTTAATCAATCATCTTTCGGTTGGTAAAAATGTTGAGTTAGCCCTAACTTTATCAGGAATATCGAAAGTTAAAAGGAAGAATAGAGTTGATGATGTTTTAGAAAGAGTTGGTCTTACTGATCAAAAAAACAAAAAGCCTAATCAGCTAAGTGGCGGGCAAATGCAAAGAGTAGCAATTGCGCGAGCATTGGTTAATGACCCAGAAATCGTTTTAGCTGATGAGCCAACGGGGGCCCTTGATTCTATTACTTCGCTACAAATATTAGATATATTGAAAGAAATATCTAAGGATCGCCTTGTCATAATGGTGACACATAACGAAGAATTTGCTGAGAAATATGCTACTAGAATAGTTAATTTAAAAGACGGACTTATTATTAGCGATAGCAACCCTCTTCAAGTGGTAGAAGAAGTTAAGCCGCAAGAAGTAAAAAAGTTAAAAACATCAATGCCTGTAATGACAGCCTTATCATTATCGTTTCTAAATTTAAAGGCTAAAATAATGCGAACACTATTAACAATGATTGCCGGATGTATTGGTATTGTTGCCATTGGTCTAGTTTTATCGGTGTCTAATGGAATGACAGCTTATATCGATGATGTTCAGCGAGTTGCGCTTGGAGATTATCCCATTAATATTACTAGTTCTGTTATTACCTCACCAGAAGTATCTATTTATAGCAAACTGCCGGAGTTTCCCAAGGAAGACGTAATTACGATAGTTAAAGGAAATACCCAATATGAACATTATAACGCGATTGAAGATGAATTTTTCGAATATATTGAGGATATGCCAAGCGATTGGTATACTTTAATTAATTATGGAACTTCGGTAAGTTTAAACTTAATTTATAAAGATGGGACCGAATATCAAAAAGTTACTGATGCATACTTTTATGAAATGACAGAAAACGAAGCTTTTGTTGATGAACAATACACAGTTTTAGAAGGTAAAATTCCGCAAGGGGAAGACGAAATTGCTTTGGTTGTTGATAGCTATAACTGTATAAGTGCGATGTTGCTGTATTATTTAGGGATGAGTTATGAAGACATTGAAACCTTAAAGTTTGCTGACTTCATCAATAAAGAGTTCAAATTAATTGATAATGATGATTATTATACAAAAACTGATAATAGATATTTTGGAAAGGTAAAAGCTAATTACGAAGGATTATATAATAATGCCCAAACAACTTTAAAAATTGTGGGGATTTTACGAATCGAACCGCAAGCAACGACTAAGTTATATACTTCTGGATTATTATATACAAAGGCATTAACTAATCTAGTATATAACCGTTCTCTAGATTCACAGATAGTGAAAGATCAAATAGAGCAAGGGACAAATTTAAATGTTTTTTCTGGTCAACCGTATGAAGACTTTGTTGGGATAAGTTCAACACAAACAAAGACATATCAATATGAAGCCAATTTAGTTAGTTTGAATGGAATCAAAAGAATTAATAGATTATTTATCTATACAGCTAAATTCTCTGACCGGGGAAACATTACAAATTACATAAATGCCTATTCAAATCCTACAAGCAATGTTCGAATTAGCATTTCTGACTATACGAGTAGAATCACAAATGAGTTTTCAACATTCGTTTTAGTTCTAACAAAAGTGTTAATTATTTTTGCTTCGATATCGTTAGTCGTTTCTTCGATTATGATAGCAGTTATTACTTATATTTCCGTAATAGAAAGAACTAAAGAAATCGGTATCCTCCGCAGCATTGGGGCCAGAAGAAAAGATATTTCGCGGGTGTTTAATGCGGAGACAGCGATTATAGGTTTTATTGCCGGAATCTTAGGAATTGCGGGCGTGTATTTATTGCAAAAGCCCATCGATAATTTAGTGAAAAAAATAATCACCCAAAACACAAGTCTAACAACAGGATTAACAACTTTTGATATTGTCCAAACAAAACCAGAATATTTAGTTTTATTGTTAGTCGGAAGTATTGTTCTGACAATAATTGCGGGAATGATACCAGCGATTATTGCTGCTTATAAGTCGCCAGTTGATGCCTTAAGGAATGAATAAAACTTTAGGTTTTGTAATTAACGATTTAGAATGGTTTATAAAATGGTAAAAGCCCAATTACGGGCTTTTTTTATTAGCGAGAATATTAATGGTGAAGAAGTGATTATTCACTAAGAGAAGAAACTATAAAGATAAACGAAAATGTTTACCGATTAAATCATTTGCATATATTATAAAAAAG
>DATESD010000048.1:0-8827 GCA_035270985.1 Bacilli bacterium
TGAAAAAGTAAAAACTGAAGAAAAATAAAAAAAGTTAAAAAAAATAAAAATATTTAATTAAAATGCTTGACATAGTATTTTAATGTGGTATAATATATTTACAAGATAGAAAAAGATTAGATTGTTAAATGTAAAAGGCAAAACCGTCGAAAGGCGGCGACGCAAAACTACAGGGCCTGAATTAAAATGGTAGCCAGTTGTCATTAGAAATATTGACAATTGGCTTTTATTTTGGAAAAGAAAAAATGTAAAAGGCAAAATCGTCGAAAGGCGATGACGCAAAACTACAGGGCCTGAATTGAAATGGTAGCCAGTTGTCATTAGAAATATTGATGGCTGGCTTTTTATATTAAAAGTTGGTCGCGCAATGTAAAAGGCAAAACCGGCGAAAGGCGGCGACGCAAAACTATAGGGCCTGTAAATGGTAGCCAGCTGTCATTAGAAATATTGATAGCTGGCTTTTTGTTTTTAAAGGTGGTGGAACATGGTTTGGCTAAATAGATTTATAACTAAAAAAATTATTTTTAGAGTCGGGATTCTTGTCTTCGGCATTGCTTCGTTACTGATCGGTATAATAACATATTACGGTCAAAATGCTGGTAACTTCGTAATGGAAATAGAGCCAGATGCATATCGAAGAGGAATTGCCTTATCTTCTGATGAAGAGTTTTTATCCCCATCGCCACGGTTATTATCTAATGCAATAAGTAATGTTAGAGATATAACCTACGACTGGTTAAAAATTGATGAAGCGATAGCTACTGATGGTAACTATAAAGACCCTGATTATAAGTACATTGCCTACACTCTATACATCCAAAATATTGGTGATGAGACGTGTGATATAGTAATGAACACGACAATAGTTAGTTTAGAAAAAGGTCTTGATAGTGCAATTAGAGTTCTCATAATCGAAGATGGAACAATAGAAAAAATGTATATGAAACCTGACAACGTCGAAACAGAATATCATGGCTTACCAGAAGCCGAATATTTCATTAATGAGACAGTGATAATGAATGGTAATATTATCAACTTTAAACCCTACCAAATAAAAAAATATACTATCCTAGTGTGGCTAGAAGGGCAAGACCCTGACTGCATTGATGATATATTAGGGGGAAGAATAAAGTTGCGAATGTTGTTTTCTATCACAAGCGCCGAGTAGGTGGTGATTATATGAGAAAGTTGTTTATCTCAATATTACTGTTAGTGTATTCAATATTCGCCTTTGTACAAGCAACATTTGCTTGGATTAGCTTAGCAACCCAAAATACCTTGGATGGTATGGAAATGACGGTTACAATGGAAAGTGGTATGGAAATATCACTCGACGGTGTTAACTTCTACGATCAAATCAGTGAAAAACTGTTACGCAAGGAAATTGGTAATATAATTAAACTTGATACAGTAACTTCAATTGATGGTAAAGGTTTTCAAAAGAATTTTATTGGTTCAGAAACATTTGCAGTTGGTAATAAGGATTACATGACTTTTGATTTATGGTTTAGAACATCAATACCAACGACTAAATACTTGTATTTAGTAGAAAACATTAATTCGCGATTAAATTATGATTTAGTTAAAGAAAAAAGTTTTGATGGGACATATGTCATATCAAGGGGAGCCGAATGGATAAATCAAGATGATTTTGATAATGGTGATGGGATAGTTCTAAAAGGAACTAAGAAAACTTATTATGCTGCTGATGCAGTAAGAATAGCGTTTCTTGAAAAAGTAGTTGAATCTTCACTACTAGGGCAAGATGATAATCGGACAGGTTTAATTACAAAGATTTACGATCCAAGTGAAAATGAATATCGAGGTTATGGAAAAGAGTATGGAGCTTATTCGTACTACTTAGCCAGACACGGAGAAGACAGTCCAAAATTACCGACTGCCTATCCCAATACATTATATAATTTAACAACGTTTAAGAATCCTTATCAAGCATGGGATAATACCTCACAAATAGCTACCTTCCAAAAAGGTGAAGTTATTGAAGGAATTAGTTACTTATATGCGAAAGTCAAAATAAACATTTGGCTTGAAGGATGGGATGCCGATTGCCTTGACGCTATCTATGATGACAGTTTGATAGTGCAATTGAAGTTTAGAGGAGCTCGCCTAGCCTCGGAGTAAATAGGCATTAATTTCAGTTTCAACCATATAACATGGAAAAAATAAAAAAAATAAAAAGAAAAAAGGAGATTTAAAAATGAACAAATTAATGAGAAAATTATCGATTTCTATTTTGGCTGTAGTATTCGCTGTTATCGCAATGGGCGCTACTACTTACGCATGGTTTACAATTACAAACGAAGCAAAGATTAACCAATTTGAAGTTCAAGTAACTGCAGGAGTTGGATTTGAGATTGCTGTTACGGAACTTTCTGGAACACCAACAGTGTGGAAATCAACAGTCACAAAAAGCGAGGTTGAAGCTCTTATTAGCCCAGCAATGACACTGACTGACTTAACAACAACAGATGGTCTTGCTTTTTTCCCAATTAAACAAATTGGTGTTGATGTAGATGGCACAGAAGATTATAAATATGGTACTCAAGCATTACCAGGATCTGGCTATGTGGAATTTGAAGTGCATTTTCGTTCAAGAAAAATGGGAGCTGTAAATCTTGATATGTCAGTTACTAATATAGACTCAGTTGGAAAAACTATGGCTGCTGGTGTACCGTTTACTGAGGCACTTACAGGTGGAGATACTTTCAGTGAGACAGGTTCAATTACTGCTTATGCTATGAATGCTGCAAGAATGGCTTTTATCAATGATACAGTTCCTGCTGCAAATGTTATTTTAGAAAAAGCAGCAGCCGCTGCCAATGTTGTGGGCGCTCTTGATAATACTGAAGGCTTAGGATTAGATTTTACAAAAGGTGCACTAGCGTATTATGTATCAAAAAACGCTATTGAAACATCGGGAATGGCTATAACTCAACCAACTCAAACTACTCAAAAATTTGGTGATGCCGCTTATGCTACTCCAATCTTGAATATAGCCGGTACTGCAGATGCTGATGGTTGGTATACAGGTAAAGTAACCGTTCGTATTTGGATTGAAGGCTGGGATGCTGAATGTCTAAACGTTATTTTTAGTGATACTTTGAAATGCGATATTAAATTTGATTATACTCCTGCATAGAACAAGAATAAAATTTTTTAAAAACTCAAATACTAGGAATGTAATAATATTACATTCCTAGTATTAATAATTGCATGTTGGGAATATTTGTGATAAAATATGATATAATCATATTTAAAATAAATATAGAATATGAAGAAAGAGGTTCATGTGGAAACTAATAAAGTAAGCGAAAAAAAGATTTGGAAAATAGTTAAGATTGTCTTGAATAGTATCTTTTATCTTTTTATTGCCTTTTTAGTTATTTTTTCAATTAGCAACTTTGGCGTTAAGGATAATCTAGATATACCAGGTATTTTTGGTAAGGGATTCTTAACAGTTGAAACAGATTCGATGACCGGAAATGAAGTAGATTCTTTTACGGTTGATGATTTAATCTTCGTTAAAAAAGTGACCGATAACAATCGGGATAAAGCACTAGAAAAGATCGCTATTGGTGATATTGTTACCTTTTCTTATTATGTAGATGGCATGGGAATCATTCTTAATACCCATAGAGTTATGGATATTATGGAAAACATTTCTGGGGAACTAGTTTTCATCACTCAAGGTGATAAAGCGGCTAGCAATCACGCGTATAAATATGTTCCTGGTAGTGCTACTAATGATAGTACAAAATACGAGGCTGTTGGTGAAAAAGACGTTTTAGCGGTTTACACTAGTCAGTGGAATAACGCTGGTAAAACAATGAAATATGTTCGCAGCGAGCAAGGATTTTTATTAGTCGTTGTGATCCCTACAGCAATTTTCTTAGTTTTTGAAGCATTTGTATTAGTTACAAATATTATGAAAATTAAACAAGACAAGTTAGTTAGCGAAAAAGCTAAAGAACATGAAGAAGATTTAGCAAAAGCTAAGCTAGAATTAGAAGCGGAAAAAGAAAAAATCAGAGCTGAAGTTTTAGCTGAGATGGAAGAAAAAAAGAATAAGAAGCAAGAATAAACTAAGAGAGTTTAGTTTCTTCTTGAAAGAGGATATATATGGTAGAGTTTTCAAGATATTACATAGAATTCTTGCGTACTTTCTTTTCTAATATTTGGTTATTTTTAACTAGATTGTGGGAAGCCTTTTCTAATTTATTAGTCCATGACATCATTGGATATTTTGAGTATCTAATTAACTCAAGTAATAAATTCAATTTATTGGATTGGATTACTGAGGTTGTGGTATTAATAATAAATTTGGCGTTTATAACATTTGTAGTTTTAAGAGCGATCCAATTATTTAGAAAGTACATTCGTTTCACTCGTCGTGAAATTGAAAAGGATTCATTGCTTGAAGAGATATCAATGCTTAATGTAAAAACAGCGGAACTTATTGATGAAAAGAATAAGATTTTAGCGATTAAGGTCGGCACAGCTAGTAGCTATGCTGAAAAAGAAGGAGAATTTGGTCTTAAAGATTCTGATAAGAAAAAGACAGTCGCACCTTCAAGATTTGCCAAATTAATTAGTGTCGATGAAGAGTATAAAACAAAGATTACATCAATCGTTATGGAACCAGAAGATATGGTGACTCTACCGGAATTGGTGAGTCGGTTTATCGGCTTTACGGCTTCACAACTTCATTTATACTATGCAGAGCGAGAGATTAGAGCTTTCTTTGCGGGTATGGCAACTTCTAAAATCCTTATTTTACAAGGTATATCAGGAACGGGTAAAACCTCGTTACCGTATGCCATAGGTAAATTTTTTAAGAATGACTCAGCAATTATTTCGGTGCAGCCATCATGGCGTGACCGAGCAGAAATGATTGGTTATCTTAATGAATTTACGAAGAGATTTAATGAAACAGATTTCTTAAAAGCATTATATGAATCAACGTATCGTGAAGATATAAATATCATTATTCTCGATGAAATGAATCTTGCAAGAATTGAGTATTACTTTGCTGAATTCTTGTCAATAATGGAAATGCCGAATGTTAATGAATGGAAAATCGATGTTGTTCCGGATATCTGGGAAAATGATCCGCAGAATTTTAAAGAAGGAAAAATATTGGTTCCACAAAATCTTTGGTTCGTTGGTACAGCGAACCGTGATGATTCAACATTCACTATTACTGATAAAGTATATGATCGCGCAATTACCGTTGAGATGAATTATCGGGCAGAATATATTGATGCTCCCTACACTGAAGCAGTGGATATGAGTTATGATTATCTGGAGCACCTTTTTCGAGAAGGAATTAAAGCAAATCCAATGGATAGTAAATTAATGGATAAGATAATTAAAGTCGATGACTTTATTGCTAAGATGTTTAAAATCACTTTTGGTAACCGTATTTTGAAACAATTGAAAGCTTTTGTTCCAGCATACGTTGCTTGCGGTGGTACTGATTTAGAAGCAATTGACTATTTTCTATCAATGAAAGTTTTAAGAAAGTTTGAAACTTTAAACTTATCATTCCTGAAACAAGAAGTAGCTCAACTTATCGCTTTATTCAACAAATTATTTGGAAAGGATACTTTCTCAATATCAATTGGTTATTTAACTGAACTATTAAAAACTGTATAGAAAGTTGGTATCTAGATGCGAGTTAAAGATGATTTAGATAAGTATTATGAAAGTCTTGAAGCGGTCTTAGTCAAAAGTGAAGATGAGAGTGCTTTTCCAGAATACTTTTATAATTCGTTTCTAGCAGGTAAAAATACTGTTTATTGGAAAGAAATATCAGAAACAAAAATATTTGATGAAGAATGGATTACGACCTTAGAATCTTATTTTCCTAGTATTGAGCGGATTTTACAAAATCCGACTTCAGCAATTCGCTATGATCGCGAAGTTGTTGATATTGAGCGAGCCAGGAAAATAACTTCAGAGTCAGTTCGTCATCTAGCTTCACATACCCAATATATTCGTAAAATAGATCAAGGAATGGTGACACCGAAAAGGATATTAACTACTTTTTCGGAGCAAGAGTTTGCCACATATGAAAATAGATTTCTTGTAAGTCTGATTTTACGATTAGTTGAATTTGTTGAAGTACGTTATACCGTTATTAAAGAAAATGTCGAGTCTTTTGTGAAAGACCATGTAAATATGAATTCTACGTTTACGATTGAAGGAACAGAAGTAGCGCTAGATATTGATATGGTTATCAAAAAAGACCAAGGTAATAATATTAATGTGCATAACAGGGAATTGTTAGAACGAATCGAAAGACTACATAAGATGATTAACGGCTTTAGAGGATCACAATTTGTGAGGGATCTGGAGCGAACTAAAAGAGTTAATCCGCCAATTATGAAAACGAATGTTATCTTAAAAAACCGTGATTTTAGAAATTGTTATACATTGTGGTTGTTTATTGATAAGTATTCAAATTTATTCTATGATGTAAAGATCAAAGAAAAAGCAATTGGTGTTGAAGAAAACTTCACTTCTAGTGTTAGTCGCCTAGCATTAATGACTTATGTATTAGTTCAAAGCAACGCAGAGTCGCGATTAGAAAAATTTGAAAACGTTAAAGAATATGAACTTCGTCGTAAAAAAATGGTAAAAGTAAAAGATGTTCATCCTGACGATGTCTTTGATCGCCCAGAGGCGATTAGTGTTGTTGATAATACAATGAACGAATTTTTCTTAAACCAGTATCGAAGCACTTTCAACAAGAAATTAGATGAGAATATACTTAATTCTTCGAGCTATGAAGTAGCTTTAAAAAAATCACTACGTGAAGTAATTGCGATTAGTAATGGTTTGTTTGCTGCTGTTTTTGATTTAGAAGAAAATGAAGATATCTTTAGTCGCTTAGTCGAGAAAGATAATCCTAGTGCTGATTATGAAGCAGCTAAGATGAAATTTCAAACAGCAAAAGCAATTAGAGAAACTAAAGAAGTTGATTACCAAGCGACAATTAGGCTAGAAAAAAGACTATTAAAAGAAATGGAAATCGCTAATAATAAACTTATTAGAGAAAACGCTAAAGCGCGCACGACGGAAACGAGAAAAACTTACTTAGCAAATCTAGAGCGCCAGATGCGCTTGTATCAAAAAGAGAAGATTAAAATTAAAGATAAATTAACCGCAATAACTAGTAAAAAAGATGTTGTTGTTAAAGAGAAACAAAAGCTACAAAAAGAATTAAAAAAATTAACTGAGACGACAAAAAAAGGCAAGAAATTAGTTGAGCAAACGGAAAAAGCAAAGTTAACCGCGCAATTAAAGAAAATTGAAGAGCAAAAGCGCGAAAAAGTAAGAGTAATATTAGCCGAGAAACTAGCTAAAGAGTTGCTTGCTAAAGATAAACTTGCGAAGCGACTTGCTAAAGAGCAAGAAAAAACAGCCTTATCGTTAAAGATTTATAAAGAAAAACAAAAAGCTAAAACTGCTGCGTCAATTGCTGCCGCAAAAGCCAAAACGGAAGAACGTTTGCAACAAATAAAAGGTTTAGCGCAAACCTCAGATGTTATTGTTAAACCCGAAGTAAGGGATGATGATAATGCTTAAGAAATTATTTGCTGGCAATTCACTATTGACCTCAGTAATTGCTTTGGTCGGAGCTGTGCTAATGATGGCCGCTGTTGGCTTTGCCTGGTGGAGCTTGAGCAATCAGGCCCAAACAGATTCATTTGTTAATACAGTTGGTAATTTGGAAATAGATTATACTTTTAAACAGTTTACTGATGGTGAGATTAGTGGAGCACTAACGATGGCCAGTGAAGTTGACTTTGCTAATGCTATTCCTGGAGATACGTATTCATTTGTTATCATCGTAGAGAACATTGGTAATGTTGATGGTCTTTCATCGATTTATATGTATAATGTTAATTCATTAATATATGATGATCTTAATGGTTGGGGAGTGCTTGACCTCTTAAATACGAAGAGAATTCAAAATGCCTTTAATTATGAAGTTCTTGATATTAGATACTTAACAGATACAAGTGATGGCAATCTTGAAGGAATTTATTCATTGTTAACATCACCAAATGATAAACACTATTTTACACAGGCCACAGATCGTTACTTCTTAATTGAAAACGAAACTTTGGAAAGTGCCGGAATTAGTTCGGTTATCGCTGTTTTCTTTAATATTACATATGAGGGTTTAGGCTTTGATAATAATGAATATGTTGGTCAAAGATTTGATATAAATAAAATTGTCATCGAATGTCGATAATTGAGGTGAGACGGATGATAAAAAAGATATTAAGATATGCTATTGGAGCATTGACAGTCTTTTTCTTCTTAGCGTCATTACTAGTACTAGTCTTAGGCGTTCAATCCTTTCGTAACAATGAACCTTTAAAAATATTTGGGTATACTTATTCCGTTGTGCCAACGGCTTCAATGGAACCAGAGATAATGCCAGGGGATTTCATTATTGCAAAAGAAGTTGATTTTACAACAATTGCGATTGGCGATGATGTTATTTATCGCTCTGGGGAAAGAAATATTTTCATTGTCCATCGTGTTATCGCTATTAGTGATCTTGGCGAGTTAACGATGCAAGGAATAAATAATCCCGTTCCCGATAATGAAGTGGTAACGGCTGATAATTACATTGGCAAAGTTATCAAACATGGTAGTTTCCTTAACCTAGGAAAGATTGTTTTGAATAAAAGATTTGCTTTATTTGCGGTTGTAATTATTATCTTTGCAACATTGTTTATTACAGAAATGGTAAAGATTGTTAAAACCGTTAAAGAAAAAGATAAATTAA
>DATESD010000049.1:0-16172 GCA_035270985.1 Bacilli bacterium
GTGAATTACATGAAGAGGAAATCAATTTTATCATTATTAATTGTATTTTTACTATTTACAAGCTTTGTGTTTTTAAAGGATTCAAAAGTTAAGGCAGCAACTGCTAGTGATGTCTTTCTGTTGATTACTAATCCCGGCGAAGATATGTCGACGCAAATGAATATCAATTATCATACTGATATTGCGGGAACATTTATTGAATTAGCTTTAAAGAGCGATGGCAACTTTGCTAATGCAACTAAAGCATATGGCGAGTGTACCGCACCGATAGATACTATTGCAGGAACGAATTTTGGTATTGATTGGGGAGCAGGCAAAGAAAAAAGCAAGTTTGTTTGTGAAGTTTCCTTAACAGGTTTAACGGAGGGTACAGAATACATGTATCGTGCCGGTAAAACTAATATGTCAGCGCCGTATTATTTTAAAACTGCGGGTAATGATGGACATTTTGCTTTTGTTGTGATGGCTGATCCGCAATTTTATGGAACAGGTCAAAATGCTGCAGTAAATGGCAATATGAATAGCGCTATGCAAATATCTGAAAGTTTAGGGTGGGAACTCGAACTTGTCCTTGGTGCCGGAGACATGGTAAATCAAGGCGGAACTATGGATTTATGGAGAATACTTTATGATGTAGATATTTTCCAGAAGATGCCTCTTGCGGCTTCAACTGGTAATCATGATTATTGTGATGGCGGCAATGGGAAAGCGCCAACATCTATAATTACTGACCAAGTTTATAATAATCCGAAAAACAGTTATGCCGGGAAAACGGAAGGTATGTATTGGTTTAAACGGGATAATGCTTTATTCATTGTCATGGACAGTGAGGACATAGCAGCTTATGATGATCAAATAGAATGGTTTATTGATGTTTGTGAGAATGTTCCTCATCAATATTTATTCGTTATGGCTCATCGCCCACCGTGGGGAAGTGATGATTCACTAGGAGTTGCTGCTAAATGGGTACCAGTATTTAACAAATATAATATTGATATGTATTTTTGTGGCCATAATCATGACTATGGACGTGGTTCAATCAAAGAAGGACCGGCTCGAGGACAAGCGAAATTCTCTAATCGTTATGTTTGTTGTGATGATACATATAACGCCTCGAACGCTGAAGCAAATAAAGGTGGATATTGTCTTATTAATATAACGCCAACGGGATTTTACTTCCGTGCTTATGACCAATTTGGAACTTGTCGTGATCAAGCAGTTTATCCTGCTCAAAGAACAAATACCCCGGCAACAACTTTTACTAAAAGTTCATTCATGAATACAATAAAAGCTGAAGTAGTTGATACTAACACAACTAAAGCTACTTTATCATGGGGAGCTGAAGGTTACGGTCATATCAATTATGTTACACTATCTAAGAATGATAATACAGTAGTTAAAAATGTGTTTGCTGATTCTGATATTAGTACTAGTTTCGAATTTACTGGTTTAAAAGCAAATACTGATTATACATATAAAGTAAAAGTTGACTTTAAAGATGGCACTAGTGAAGTTAAAAATATAAGTTTTGCTACTAGAGTTGATTATGGAAAATATAAAGCATATGAGATTTCGGAGCTATCAACTTCAAAGTTACTTGTTATTGAGCCTGAGGATGTGAAGACAGCCTTGTTAAGCACTGGTAAAATTTATATCAACGGTACTTTTATTGAAGACTACACAATAACAGCAAAAAATATTCGTATTAAGAATGAATGGTTACCAGAAAATGGTGGCATTATTGAATTAAAAGGTGTTGTTAAATCAGGTGGTGCTTTAATATCACTATTAATAATTGATTTATCAGCCCCAGTAGTTCAACCAGCATTAACTGTTGATAAAGCGGCAGTAACTATTACGGTTGATCAAACTTCCACTGTTGTTGCAACAGTTGAGAATAGTACAAATAATTTAGTTTGGACTTCAAGTAATTTAGGTGTTGCGACTGTAGTTAATGGCGTAATTACAGCCGTTGCTCCAGGAACAGCTGTTGTTACAGTTGCCTTAGAGGGAACAGAATTAAAACAAGAAATTACGGTTACTATTGAAGCAAAACCAGCGGTCAAGTTAGCAGCACCAACGATTACGCTAAACAATGGTGTTTTAACGATTAATGGAATCGCTAATGCTGTTAAGTATGAAGTATATGATGGTACAACTTTAATTGCTAGCGTTGATGCTGCTGGTACAGTTAGCCTTATCGACTTGAAGTTAGCAGTTGGAGCCCATAATATTACAGTTAAAGCAATTGGTGATGGCACGGCGACGTTGACATCAGACGCTTCAGCAAAGGTTACATTTTCAGTTGAGGCTGTAGTTGATCCAGTTGATCCAGTAGATCCCGTTGATCCAGTAGATCCAGTTGTTCCAGATAAAGAAAAAGGTTGTAGTAATAGTGCAGCCTTCCAAATTGTTATATACTTGTTTGGTGTTTTCACACTAGTATTCTTTGTAAGAAAGAAATTCTTCTAAAATAAAAATCGCCACCTACTATTAGTAGGTGGTTTTTTAATTGCATTGACAAAAACGGTCTTTTTTGTTATAATTTAGATGTAAATTTTAATGTGTTAGGTGCGTAATGCATAACAAGGAATTAGGTTAAATGCCTAAGCTAACCCAGTAGCCGTAATGCTGATGAACATCGCTTATTCCACTGTTTATAACGGGAAGGAAGATAAGTAAAATGAAGCAGAGCCGGAAGACTTACCTTGCACTTTAAAAATTTCTCCTGGGCAAAGAGAATAGGACATTTTTTCATGCGCCTATTTTTTCCCAAATTTTTAGAAAGGATGTGTGAGAGATGAAAAGGAAATTTACGATTTTAAGTTTATTTGTTGTGTTATTATTTGGATTATTTATGTTTGGTGGCTGCAAAAACAATGAGCCTTCGGAAGGTGAAGGGTTAATTACAGTTCAAGTTGTTGATTTTGCAGGTGAAGATTTATTTAACAAAGAGATTAAATTCGGTACCGGTGATACACTTGTTGGCTTGTTGAAAGACAATAAGAAAATCAAGATGACAGGTGAAACATCTGAGTACGGATTTTATGTTATTTCTTTGTGTGGTGTTGCTGCTAGTAATGAAGACCAAACATACTGGTCGCTTGAGGTAAACGATGAGTACTCGATGGTGGGTGTTTCTGATATCGTTTTAGTTGATGGTGATAAAATTAGCTTCCTATTAATTGGGTGGTAAAACAAAAACTTAGTAATTTAACTTATTGAAAAACTAACAAACGATAAATTTATAAAGTCGTTTGTTTTTTTATTGACTAAAAAGCGTTTTTATTATATAATGTTATGATAACATAAACTGTTATATAATTTTTATATGAATAAATATATATAAATTAATTTCAAAGTGGAGGAAAAAAATAATGTACAGTACATTCTTATTATTGAGTGGCTTGGACGTGTTTTTTTATTTTATTGCTCCTATTTTATGTATAAGTTTAGGTGTTGGCGCTGGAGTTATTTTATTTCGTAATTATTATAATAAAACGAAAAAGACAGCTAACAAGATAATCGAAGATGCCAAGAAACTTGCTGAAGAGAATCGTCGTAAAGAGGTTCTTGAAACTAAGCAAGACACACATTTGTTAAAACAAGAGACTGAAAAAGAAATTCGTCAATTGAGACAAGACGCTGATAAAGATATTAAAGAAAGAAAAAAAACAGCGGGTGATCTAGAACAAAAACTATTACAAAGAGAAGAACGTTTAGATAATCGAAGTAACAATTTAGATAAACGTGAGGAGACTTTAAACCAAAAAGAACACAGGATTGATCAACTTAAAGCTGAGGCTGAAAAGCACTACAGTAAAGTAGAAGAATTAATCGAAGAGCAAAACAAAAAATTAATTGAGATTTCAACATTAAATGTTGAAGAGGCAAAGAAGCTAATTTTAGCGCGAGTAGAAGAAGACATGTTCTTAGAAATCGCTGTTATTATTAAAGAAGCCGAAGAAAAGGCTAAATCAGAATCAACTCGTAAAGCAAAAACACTACTGGCAAATGCTATTCAACAATATGCCAATGAAGCAGTTAGTGAAAAAACGGTATCAGTAGTTCCGCTTCCGAATGATGAAATGAAAGGTCGTATTATTGGCCGTGAGGGTCGTAATATAAGAGCAATCGAAGCAGCAACAGGAGTAGACTTAATTATTGATGATACACCTGAAGCGGTAGTTTTATCTTCTTTTGACCCTATTCGTCGTGAAGTAGCAAGAAGAACGTTAGAAACTTTGATTTCTGATGGTAGGATTCAACCATCAAGAATAGAAGAGTTGGTTACAAAATTCAACAAAGAACTAGATGTAGAATTAAGAGAAACTGGTGAAAAGGCTGTCTTTGAAACTGGTGTTGGTAAAATGCATCCGGATCTTATTAAACTAATTGGTAGATTAAAATTTAGAACAAGTTATGGACAAAATGCTTTGTCCCATTCTTTGGAAGTAGCTTACCTTAGTGGTAAACTAGCAGCAGAGATTGGTGAAAACGAAATTTTGGCTCGTCGAGCAGGCTTATTACATGATATTGGTAAGGCTGCCGATCACGAGATGGAAGGTAGTCATGTTGATATAGGCTTAGATTTAGCTCGTCGCTATCGCGAGAGTGCGACTGTCCTTGATGCTATTGGCTCTCATCATGGCGATAGAGAATCAACAACGATTATTTCGCAACTAGTGGCTGCAGCTGATACATTATCAGCAGCTAGACCAGGCGCAAGAAGTGAGTCGTTAGAAAACTACATTAAGAGATTAACTCAACTAGAAGAAATTTGTAATGAATTCAAGGGAGTTGAGAAATCTTATGCTCTTCAGGCAGGACGAGAAATTAGAATTCTCGTTAAACCAGAAGAAATTAATGATGTTGAAGCATATAAACTTGCTCGCGACATCAGATTAAAGATTGAAAATAATTTAAATTATCCGGGAACAATAAAAGTAACGGTAATAAGAGAAACACGAGTTACTGAAACAGCTAAATAATTAAAGACTAAACACTGTGAAATAATCACAGTGTTTTTTTTAATATTGTTAAAAAGACAAATTAGTGGTATAATATTTTTAATTGGAGTGAATTATGAGACTATTAATTGTTGGTGACGTTTTTTCTAAATTAGGAAGAGAATCACTAGAGAGAAATGTAAAGAGAATCCGAAGCAACGAAAAAATAAATTTTTTAATTGTTAATGGAGAAAATATATCGCATGGTAAAGGAATGAATCATGGACATTATAAGTGGCTTTTAGAACTAGGTGTTAATGTCGTTACTTTAGGTAATCACGCCTTTAATCAAAGAAGTATTCTTACTTTTATTGATGAGGCGACCAATATTGTTAGGCCTTATAACTATCCGACGACAGAGCCAGGGAAAGGGTTTGTTACGGTTAATTATAATGGATTAAAAATAACTGTTTTCCAAATGATGGGCAGAATATTAATGAATAATGATTTTTTGTGTCCTTTTAAGGAAACAAAAAAACTTCTTGAAGAAGTAAGCAGTGACATTTATATTTGTGATTTTCATGCAGAAGCAACTAGTGAAAAAATTGCTTATGGCTACGCTTTTAGCGGTAAGGTGCAAGTTATTTTCGGTACCCACACGCATGTACAAACTAATGATGCTCGTATTCTTGAAGGAGGAACAGCCTATATTACTGATGTCGGCATGACAGGACCTCTTGATGGGGTAATTGGCGTCGAAAGGGAAGTAATTTTGGATCGTTATTTGAATGAAGGAAAACAAAGATTTAATCCCCAGGAAACAGGAAGAACTCAGTTCAGTGCTATTATCGTAGATGTTGATGAAAACACAAAAAAAGCGACAAGCATTAAAACAATAAATATAATAGAATAAAAAAAGTGCAATATTGGCGAATATTGTACTTCGCTTTATATGTAATATAGGTTAGGCAAACTTAAAAAAACATGATGTTGTATTAGCCTGAAAAATCGTATATAATAAACGCTAGGTGGAAAATATGATTAAAACTTTACCGATTTTAAAAACTAGAAGATTAATTTTAAGAGAAATAGAAGACAAAGACTGCTATGACATGTATGAATATGCTTGTTTGCCCGATATCGGTCCATCGGCTGGTTGGGAACCGCATGCCAATTTATCACACACAAAAAATATCATTAAGCTTTTCAAAGGCAAGAATGACTATGGTCAGTTAGGGGTCTATGCGATAGTTTTAAAAGAAAACAATAAAATGATTGGGACCATTGAACTTCATTCGTATTCCAAAAACTTCAAGGCAGAATTAGGGTATACAATAAATTCAAAGTATTGGGGACACGGCTATGCAGCGGAAGCTTCTAAGGCGATAATAGCTTGGGGTTTTGATTATTTAGAATTGAAACGTATAGAGTGCATAATGTTTAGCGAAAATTTTCAGTCAATTAGAGTATGTGAAAAAATAGGCTTAACTTTTGAAGGCGAACGAAAAAAAGGCTATATGCTATATGATGGCACCATCAATGATGTTTTATGTTATTCGATTATTGAAGAAGAATTTTATGAAAGAATCAGAGATCATACTTGGGAGAAAGGGTAATAATGAAAACTAAAAAAGCAGAAAGTATTTTTACAATTGTAGTTTCATTAATAGCGGTTATAGCTATTTTTGTGGTGATTATTGTCGGGATAAGAAGTAAGAACGCAGGAAATAGTAACGATAGCGCTGAAGAAGTCACTAAAACAGAAACAGGAGAATTTACACGGGTTGATATTAGATTAATAAACAGTAATATTGAAATTTTAGATAGTGATGATAGTAGTATTAAGATTGTTTACTTTGAACAAGGAAACAATACTTATACTTATTCAGCAAAAGATGGTTTTATTGAGCTAACTGAAAAAGCAAGGCCGACATTCTTTTCTTGCTCTGGCTGGAATTTAGAACCAAAAACCGCAAAATTATACTTGCCGATTGGGTGGGTAGGAATACTGAAAGTTGAAACTGTAACAGGTTGGCTAGAATTAAATAACCGAACTGGTTTAAAGCAATTATCGATGAATACCATTACGGGAAAGATCGCATTAACTAATACCAATGTTGATGAATATATTGATTTAGAAGTTATCACGGGTTCAATAACTATTAGTGATGTAAAAGCTAATCAATATATAAAAATGGAAACGACAACAGGAGCAATTAAGTTGACTAACATTGAGGCTTTAACTGGTATTACAGCGGAAACGACAACTGGCAATATTACAGCTGTAATCAAAGGTGTTAAAGAAGATTTTAACATTGAGATGGCAGCTTTAACTGGTAGTGTTTATTTAAATGGTGTAAAAGTTAGTAAAGAATTTACTAGTTACTCTGGTGATAAAAAAATTAGTTTGGAAACAACGACTGGATCGGTAAAACTAGACTTTGCGGAATAAAATTTAAAAACAAAATAAAAACCGAGCCCCAAAAAGAGGGTTCGGTTTTTTTCCTTGTTAGTGATAAATTATAAAATTTTTGGAACTAAGAAATATACTAAGAATAAAGCCGTTATTACTAAAGCAACAACAGAAATTTCCCAAACAGGTTTATCACCTTTTTTAAGACCATACTTAGCTAAATTAATTAAATAACCAAATGCTGCAAGAATAACATAACTTATAATACCGATGCCAATGCCATCAGTAATTGAATAACATAAAGGCATCATGATTATTGTTAAGAAGGCAGGAACTGCATGAGTAGGTGATGATAAATCAACATTTTTAACACCACTCAACATTAAGACACCAACCCAAATTAGTGCAGAAGCGGCTGCCGCACTAGGGATGAAAGCAAAAATTGGGAGTAGGAAAATAGCTAGTAAGAATAAAACAGCAGTAACAAAAGCTGTCATACCAGTTTTACCACCAACGGCAACACCAGCTCCACTTTCAACAAAAGTTGTCACGGTTGAAGTACCATATAAAGCACCAGTACATGTTGCGATTGAATCAGCATACATAATCTTATTATAATTTAATGGTTTTCCGTCTTCATCAACAAGGCCGGCATTAGCAGCACAACCAACTACGGTGCCCATTGTATCAAACATATCGATCATTGCTAGCGTAATAACAATCATAACGCAAGTTAAGACTGAACCAGCAGGGAATACTGTACCTTCCGTGAAAGCCGCGAAGAAAACGCCACCTTCGGAAGAATTAAAACTAAAGAAATTTTTAAAACTTTCCCAGAACTTCCAACTTATCCCGGGAGTAGTTCCGGTTAAGACAGTAAGATCGGCAACTCCCAGAGGAATAGCCAGTAGTGTTGCCGCCAAGATACCAATAATAACGGCGCCTTTAACTTTAAATTGCGATAAGACAGCAATAACAATTAAACCAAAAATACAAACGGTAGCTGAGGCGGCGGTACTTCCAACTTCGCTCCATTTGGTGAAGTTAACAAATTGAACAAGAACAAACGGATTAGCCGTAATAATACCAGCATTTTGCATACCTATGAAAGCAATAAACAAACCAATACCAACAGGAATTGCTGTTCTAACAGCCTTCGGCATACCGTCAAAAATCTTTTCCCTGAGAGTTATAAATTTGCCAGTTACTTTATCTTTTCCGACAGGAACAATTGATAAGAATAAGAAAATTAGCCCGCTAATTAAAACTAACATCATGGCATTTCCAAATGTGAATTCAAAGCCATATGTATAAGCATAAACACCAAATAGTGATAAGCCCCCACCAAAGATTCCACCAACGGTAGCATTCAAACCCATTCCTGAGGCTTGGGCGAAAGGCATCTTTGCAAGAAAGGCCATTAATAAAGTACCAGTAATTGCTCCTAAAGCCGTCGCGATGAAAATTGATGCCCATTTCGGATCAGTTACACCAGTCCAAAGTAGTTGGTTAGGGTTAACCGTTAAAATGTAAGCCATCGCTAAGAATGTAGCAATCCCCGCAAAGATTTCAATCTTAAATGATGAGCCAGATTGAGTGACGCCCCAAAATTTGTCAATTTTATTGACAGGTTTTTTTTCGTTCATTTTTTCCTCCTTAAACGAATTTTGAAGTTTAAGTCACGAAATGAAAAAACTCTGAGACATAGTCTCAGAGAAATGCTAAAAACACAACAAAAAAAGTTGCGTTTTGCAAATCGTAGTCCCGTCATTTATTGGTGACAGGGTAGAGACGTTCGATCCATATTATCGAATATATACGACTTAACTTCATATTAATTATAGCACATAACAATTTTTTTAAAAGCATTATCTATCAAAAAACGTTTTCAAAAAAAAGCATTATTTAAATGCTTTCAGATTATAATATCGGCTATTCCAAAAATGTTGAAAGTTTTAAAATATAAATTTTCTTTAGGGATCCATTCCGTTTTATATTGTTCTAAGGTGTCACCACTATTTCTTTCATGCAACCTTTTTTCTTGTTCTAGGGGCGAAACATCAACATAAATTAAATAATCATAATACTTTGTGAGGTGCTTATTATAGGAATAAACACCTTCAATTATAACGATAGGGGTTAATTTAGTTGTTTTTAACTCATAAAGTTCTTTTTGACAGTCATAGCGATGATAAGTAACGCTAGAAGCAGTACGGAGCTTAGACATTACTTCAGTTTCTAACAACTTATAATTAATAAAATCGCCAATCGCGGTTTGCGTTTCTTTTATTTCTTTCGGTAAAAAGAAGTCATCAGTTGTAATAATAGAAGCACCAATAGCGTTTTTTAAATAATGTGCAAGATGGCTCTTCCCAGAACAACTTTTTCCTTCAATAGCAAGAATTAGTTCTTTATCTTTTACTTTAACAGCAGAGATAAAACGTTCTAGTTGTTTTTCCTTCATTGCTTGGGTAATAAATGCTTTGTCAACAACGCGATATGCGGGTTTATAAGCATCGCGATATTCTTCGCTATGATGCATTAGCGGGAAACCAGAATTCTCAAACTTAGATATTACGGCTAAGGCGTTATTATAATCAAAATTGATTAATTTATTTTTAATGAGACCTTTTAAATATTTTAAATAGTCATTTAAAACATTTTCGTTATGTACTTTTGTGTTAGCTGATTGGACAAAAATTTCATTTAAGTAAGTAAGGTCAAAATTACATTCTAAATACGGTCGAAGGTTAATTCTAACACTATCATCAGAAATATACTCATATAGTAATTCGTGGAGATTTTTCTCTCTTTTAAGTTTGCTGCATTCTTCGCGGAGGAAAAGAAGACTCTCGTTAGCGTCTTTAATCATATGCCCACCACCAAAAGAGGCTTGAAAAACCAACTTTAGTAAATCTTCGATAGTAGATTTAGGGTACCTTAAATAAGATCTAATAATAATATCATCCATAGCTTCTCACTCCAACGTCATTTTACCATGAATAATAAAAAAAAGAAATGTTAACTTGAAAAAAACAATATTTTTTGGTATAATATTGAGAATAAAGTTTATTTAAAGGTGGATAAATGAAAAAAGCATATAGTAAATATTTCGCACCATCGCTAAAAGATGCCCGAAAAAGATTAAATAAAGACGTAGAAAACATTGTGTTTAGTGTTCCTGAAGAATTGATCGGTTTAGGCAATAATTTACAATACCATTTGAAAACCTATGGTTGTCAGGCGAACTTATCAGATAGTGAGAAAATATCCGGTATTTTAGAAATGCTTGGTTTTACTAGCATTGACAATGATGAAGAAGCTGATTTAATATTATTTAACACTTGCGCGATTAGAGAAAATGCGGAGGACAGAGTTTTTGGTGAACTTGGTCGTGTAAAGAGTCTAAAGAAAACGAAACCTAATTTAGTTCTAGGTGTCTGTGGTTGCATGCCACAAGAAGAAACGGTTGTAGCAACAATAAAAGAAAAACATCCTCAAGTTGATATTGTTTTTGGGACGCATAACATTTACAAACTGCCAGAATATTTAGCTGATGCTTTTTTAAAGCATGAGCGGGTTGTTGAAGTGTATTCAACCGAAGGTAGTATTGTTGAGGCGATGCCGGTTAAGAGAGAACACTCGCGCAAAGCGTGGGTTGATATAATATATGGTTGTGATGAATTCTGTACTTATTGTATTGTTCCTTATACTCGGGGCCGAGAACGTTCGCGTCAGCCCGAAGATATCATTAGAGAAGTCGAAACATTAGCTGATGAAGGCTATATTGAAGTAACGCTATTAGGACAAAATGTTAATGCTTACGGAAAAGATTTAGATAGGGATTATACTTTTGCCAACTTACTAGATGATTTGAACAAAACTAAGATGAAAAGGATTCGTTTTACAACTTCTCATCCTAAGGATTTAGATGATGAAACAATTAAAATGATGGGTAAAGGCGGAAACATCATGCCGCATTTGCATCTTCCTGTGCAATCAGGAAGTAATACCATCTTGAAAAAAATGAACCGAAAATATACAAAAGAAGAATATTTAGAAAAAGTTAATAAGTTGAAAAAAACTGTCCCAGGCATTTCAATTACGACTGATATTATCGTTGGTTTTCCCGGAGAAACAGATGAAGATTTTAGGGAAACTTTAGACCTAGTAAAAAAAGTAGGCTTTGAAGGAGCATACACTTTTATTTTTTCGCCACGGGAAGGAACGCCAGCAAGTAAATATGTTGATGATATTTCTGATGATGTTAAAAAAGAAAGACTTCTAACATTAAATAAATTAATTAATGATGGTTTTGCGGCTGGGAACAAACGGTTTTCGGAAGCAGTAGTTGAAGTATTAGTCGAAGGCTCATCGGCTAAAAAAACAGATATTATGACAGGATATACACCTCATAATAAAATTGTTAATTTTCCTGGAAGTCTCGAGTTAGTCGGTAAAATAATCAAGGTTAAGGTAGAGAAAGCTTATACATGGCATTTAAAAGGTAAGATTACTAAAGAAGATAAAAATTAGTAATATAATATAAAAAAACAGCAGATCACAAAATCTGCTGTTTTTTATTTAAGAAAAATTATGATTAAAAAATGATGCGACCGACAATTGGCCGTTTACTTTTTATAATTGCATTTTGTGGGCAAACTTCACAACAACACCAGCACCTAATACAGTGAGATTTATCAATTTTTGGGAATTGTCCGGGCTTCATAGTAATGGCGTGGGGTGGACAGATTTTGGCACACTCGCCACACTTGATACAGTCACTGTTTTTTATTACCGGATGTTCTAAGAGCAATTTGCGAAACATTTTAATTCTTAATACTTTTAGACCAAGATTACCTAGAGAATCTTTGGGAGGAATAAAATGGACATTTTCAAAGTCAGATATTTTATTGCCTAAAATTTCAATTGCTCCAAGGTTGCTCTCGCCGTAACCTCTTTTGCCAGCAATATTGTTTATGAACAATTTTGCATTATCTAAGTGAACAAGTTCGACGGCAACTCGATCAAGACTAATTGCATCTGGAGAGATCAAAATAGCATTTGCTTGTTTAGGAATACCACCACTTGATGGGCCTTCACCTTCAAGTCCGGTAATACCATCCATGATGTTAATAATTTTTTTATCTTTATAAGCATCTAAAATAGCCCCATAGAGGTCATTGATAGCTTCACCAAATTCCAAAGGATTGCTGGCTTTGACATGCCAGCCAGCTTTATTTAAACCGAAAATAAACCCAAATAAATTTTTTTGGGCTCCCGTCATATAGGCAAGACTATGAGTCTTAAGTTTCGGCAGGTTAATCATCACATCAACATCAACCATTGCTTTAGAAACTTGGAATTCATCATAAATATTGCACTTGCTATTTGTGATTGTGGTAAACTCTCGTCCATTAATTATTTCAAGGTTTTCTTCAATAATTACGTCATATAGTCCATTTTTCTTTAAAGTAAAAATTAAGTCTTTAGTTGCTGGGTTATCGCCGATAACAATGTTCGGCGTTATTTCTTTAACTAATTGAATAACAGCTTTTGTAAAGACGGGATGAGTAGTAATTGCTTTTTCTGCTTCAAAGGGACCGACGCAGTTTAACTTAATAAAGACTCTATCATTTTCGTTAATAAAAGCCTTTAGGCCACCGAAAAAGGCAAGGCCTTCGGTTATTTTATTTTTAACTAAATTTAATTCATATTCTTCACATTTTATTAGTGCTACTTTTGTCATTTTCATTCACCATTCGTAAAAACTCTTTATAGTCTACCATTTTTTTAATAAGAAAGCAACTTAATAGACATTTGCAGTTTATTTGTTGATTAAGTGCTGATAAATTCTCGAAAGTAGTTGAGATAAAAAAGCTAAAAGAGTATAATAGTGATAATTGGAGTTGAAAAATATGGAAAAAACCTTAATCGTAGAGAACCTAACTAAGACATTCAGACTCTCTAAAAAACAAATGCGTCTTGATAAGACGAAAAACAATTTAAAAGTAGCAGTTAACGATATTAGTTTCTATACTAACAAAGGAGAAATTTTTGGTTTGTTAGGTCCTAATGGGGCGGGTAAAACGACAACACTTAGATGTGTTGCGACACTAATTAAACCTGATAGTGGTAATATTACTGTTGCGGGAATCGATGTAAAAGAAGAAGTTGCTGTTAAGAAGAGAATAGCCTTTCTAACAAACGAACTTAAATTAGATGAACAATTCACACCTAATTATTTATTTAACTATTTTTCTTATTTTCACAATTTAGATAGGGAGACGATTGAAAAAAGAAAAAAAGAGTTGTTCGACAAATTTGAAATAAATCAATTTTCTGAGATTAAAATTGGAGAGTTATCAACAGGAATGAAACAAAAAGTTTCCATTGTAATGTCTCTAGTTCATGATCCGGAAATAATTATCTTTGATGAGCCGACTAATGGACTTGATGTTATTGTTGCCAGGACCGTTACTAACTATCTAAAAGAACTAAGAGATAAGGGAAAAACGGTAATCATTAGTACTCATATCATGGGTTTAGTGCAAAAAATATGTGATCGTGTTGGCATTATTATTGATGGGCGCTTAGTTTTATGCGATACGGTAGAAAATGTAATTAATATGTCACCAAATAAAGATATTGAAGATGTTTTCTTTGATATTTATAGCCAAGAAATAGGTGAAGAATAATGAAAAACATATATGGAATAATTAAAAAAGAATTAGACAAGATTTTTAAATTTCCGCGAATGGTTTTTACAACATTATTACTTCCAGGACTAGTAATTTTCTTGCTTTATATGATTATGGGACAATCTTTTTCTGACCAAAGCGACACAACAGAAGATCATCAAACAATAATTAATGTTGTTAACATGCCCCAGTCTTATCAAAATATTCTTAGTGTTGTTGATAATATAGAAATAGTAATTATTGGCGAAGAAGAAATTGAAATTAAAAAGACAGAAATATATAATAAAGATAATGATATCTTAGTTATTTTTGATAATGATTTTGATCAAAAAACTTTAAATAATCAAAAACCAGATGTTAAAATAATATATAATCCATTAGATCAGAAATCATCTAATGGATATGCAATAGTTGAAGCTACTTTAAAGGTTCAAAAAGATATTTTTCTTGTAACGATGGGGATTGATATCGATATAGTCAAGTATGAAACTGAAGAAATATTTGATGAGAGAAAAGCAACGGGCTCCGTATTAGCAATGTTGTTACCAATGTTTATCATGATTGCGATTTTTGCAGCGGGATTAAGCATTGGCACTGATGCTATTGCTGGAGAAAAAGAAAGAGGAACCTTAGCTACTTTATTAATGACGCCGATTAAAAAGAATGAAATTATTATTGGTAAGATTATTTCGACGGCGATAGTAACTATTCTTTCCGCCTTATCATCATTCCTTGGCATTTTGGCTTCATTGCCATTTGCCAAAGCAATGTTTTCTGTTGATGGAGCCATAACATATAATGCTGGCCACTACTTAATGCTGTTTTGTATTTTAATAGTAATTGCTCTCTTTGCGGCTAGCTTGATGCTATTAGCGTCAACAATAGGTAAAACAACAAAAGAAGCAACAATGTATGCGATGCCAATTTATATGATAGCAATTTTCTCTTCAACATTTTCAATGTTTAATGAAGTTCGCGATACTAAGCTTTATATGTACTTGATACCAATATATAATTGCACTCTAGGACTAAAAGCAGTTTTTTCTCTTGAGGCAGAACTAATCCCAATTTTATTAGTACTCGGATCTTCGATACTGTATATTTCAATAGTAATAATGGTATTATTGAAACTCTTTAAGAATGAAAGAGTTTTGTTTGCACGGTAGTAATATAGGGAAAAAAACAGGCAAAACAAAGTTATTGTCTGGCTATTTTATTTAACTAATGCGTATCTGACTTGACATTTCCGGCTTATGATAGTATATTAAAAAGGTACATTTATTGTTTAGTACAAAAAAGCATTGCTTAAAAGCAGTAACAAGTTAATAAAACTATTATCCAAATATCTTCAGGGCAGGGTGTAATTCCCGACCGGCGGTAAAGTCCGCGAGTCTAACGACATGAATTGGTGTGATTCCAATACCGATAGTATAGTCTAGATGAAAGAAGACCACATGTCTTTTTTATGCCCCGATATTATATGTCGGGGTTCTTTTTTAGAAAGGATCAAATATGAATCGTAAAAAAGTTCTAAAAATTACTGAAATTGGTATTTTTGCCGGATTGTCGACGGTATTATATTTTCTTCGTTTTCCGTTACCAATGTTTCCTGCCTTCTTAGAAATTCAGTTTTCTATTTTGCCAGCGATAATTGGGGGCTTCTCTATGGGACCGCTAGGAGGAGTATTGATTGTCTTAGTAAAATTTTTAATGTCGCTACCTTTTTCAAAAACGGCCTATGTTGGTGATTTTGCGGATTTATTGATTGGAAGTGCGACTGTTTTAGTTACCTCATTAGTTTACCAAAAGAACAAAACTAAAACCGGAGGATTGATTGCTTTATTATGGGGAAGCTTAACTTGGATAGTAGCAGGGATATTGGCTAATTACTTTATTTTGGTGCCTGCTTATTTAAAATTGTTTTTCAACGGTGATCTTGAAATTTTCTTGCAACTTTGCCGCGTTGTTATTAAAGATATCACTGTTGAGAATTACATGGTGAAATATATTCTTTATGCAGTAATCCCATTTAATGCTTTGATTGCCTTTGTGGTATCAACCGTGACTTTTTTAATATATAAAAAAATATCTAGTTTTTTACATAAAGTG
>DATESD010000050.1:0-2108 GCA_035270985.1 Bacilli bacterium
TTATTAGATAGTTATTTGATAGATCCAACTTATGGATCTGATGATTTTAAGAAAGTTGCCGATAATTTTATAAATAATGATCTTTCTTATTATGATAACATTTATGGATCGAATACAAAGATGATGATTCCGGGGGTTGAAGTATATAGTGAATATGCCATATCTAAAGCCCTGATTTTACAAGAAATATACGGAAGTGTTCGCCAAAAGATTAAAGAAATTGACGTTGAATACTTATCGCAAATAGAACTAGATTTGTCGAAGGTCCTTGGTAAAATGGAATTATCAGGTCTTAAGATCAATGTCGATCACCTTAAGAAAATTGGTGAAGAATTTAATAAACGTGCTGGCGAAATATCTAAAAAAGTTTATGAACTTGCTGGTGAAGAATTTAATATTAATTCACCAAAACAATTAGGCGAAATTTTGTTTGAAAAGTTGAAGTTGCCGCATGGGAAAAAGAATAAAACAGGATTTTCAACAAATGTCGATGTCTTAGAAAAATTGGCCTTTGATTATGAAATAGCGAGTCTGATTTTAAAATACCGAGGCTACGCTAAATTAGTGTCAACTTATGTCAATGGCATTATCGATGTTACAGAACCTAATGGTTTTATTCATCCCTTATATAAGCAAGCCTTGACATTAACGGGCAGGTTATCTTCAATCGAACCTAATATCCAAAATATGCCAATTAGAACTGAAGAAAGTCAAGTAATTCGCGAGGTTTTTGTATCGCGTTTTACTGATGGAGTGATAATTAGCGCCGATTATTCGCAAATTGAATTACGAGTGTTATCGCATATTTCCGATGATGATAAAATGATCGATGCCTTTAAACACACAATTGATTTCCACGCCCAAACAGCTAGTGAAATTTTTGATGTGAGCATTGATGCTGTCACTAAAGAAATGCGCCGCGCCGCAAAAGCAATTAATTTTGGAATAATTTATGGGATGAGTGCCTGGGGTTTAAGTGAAGCCTTAAATATTTCCCCTTTAGAAGCTAACATTTATATTAATAAATATTTTTATACATTTGGTCAAGCTAAAATTTGTTTAGATAAATTTATCACTGACGCAAAAGGTAATGGTTATTCTCTAACATTATTTAATCGTCGCCGCTATCTTCCAGAAATAGCGAGTGCAAATGCTAACGTTAGAGGTTTTGGTGAAAGAACAGCAATGAACTCACCGATTCAAGGAACAGCGGCGGATATCATCAAGATTGCGATGATTAAGGTTTATGAAAAAATGAAAGAAAAAAACTTGCAAGCTTTACTTATTGCTCAAGTTCACGATGAACTTGTCTTTGACTGCCCGCGAGAAGAGGCAGAAATATTAAAAGCGTTAATAAAGGAAGCGATGGAGGCTGCTACTATTTTAAAAGTGCCGCTAGTCGCTGACGTAAAATCAGGAGCAAACTGGTTTCTTGCGATGTAAGGTGCCGAGTTAAAAGTAAACAAATTATTTGTCATAAGTAATATTAACATGGTATAATAGAAAAAAAGAAGAGGGAGGGCTGAAGATGGAAGCAATTAATTTGCGCAGAAGCGTGAGAAAATATCTAAATAAAAAGCTTGATCCGCAAGAAATAGAAAGCATTTTGCAGGCAGCGATGCAAGCGCCGAGTGCGAAGAATCAACAACCATGGCATTTTTTAGTCGTCCAAGACCCACAAAAAATTAAGGACTATGTGAAGAAATCAGCCCGCAATGAGTTTTTAGAATTAGCACCGTGCCTAGTTATTTTTCTTACAGATAAAGATAACTTGAAAACAGCGATGATGTATCCGCAAGATATATCAGCAGCTATTGAAAATGCGATGTTACGAGCAGTAAGCCTGAAAATAGGTTCGTGTTGGTGTGGCGTATATCCTAATATAGAAAGAATGAGTTCGGTGATTGAATGTTTTGCGATTCCGTCTCGCTATGAACCCTTTGCTGTGATTAGTTTTGGCTATCCAAGTGAAGAAGAGGCTTTCAAATTTATTGATAGATTTGATGGAACAAGAATCCATTACGAGAAAATATAATTATGCCTGAACTTCCTGAAGTTGAAACCGTTCGTCGAGGTTTAGAAGAATTAATTATTGGCGAAGAGATTAC
>DATESD010000051.1:0-4716 GCA_035270985.1 Bacilli bacterium
CTATATAATAATTATTACCATTATAAGTTATTCTTGTTATTACTTCCCCATCTTTATATAAATCTTCAATTATATCTTCGCCAATTATATATCTAATACCGGTCTTAGTTTGTAAGCGTATTTCTCCTGCTTGCGGCAAGATCTCTTCAGTTACCCGGGAATGAAGAAGATACTGTGCTGGTTTTAAACCGAAATATTGATATTTTTCTAGTCTTTCGTGAAAGAAAGCTTCACTAACAAATTTTAAATCAAAGATACAATCACAAATTTTATATTTTGCCATGGCGATCCTCATATCTTAATCTTGCTACTTCTTCAAGATAGGCGCTACATTCACTAAACGATCCTTCTAAATATCGTTTTGCGGGGCACTGAAGACATTCATCGTGATACTGACAAGCATCACACAGTGAACACTTGGCTATTTTAGCCATTTCTTTTTGAAAGTCTAGCCAAACATCTTTAAGATCATTCTCTATTTTAAGCCGCGGAGTGCCGAGCATGGCACACGGTGTCATGTAGCCATCCCAAGTGATAAAATAAGCCGCCTTGCCGCTGACACATTGAAAGCCGTTAGCACTATATTTATATTCATCATAAGACTCTACTTTTGTTCTTGCTTTAAAAAATTGTTCATACTTAATTAAATCACTAGGTGCTAGGCGTTCAATATCACGGTTACAGGCATCACGACGGGGACCAACATAAAGACTATAATTGATTGCTAGCTCTTCTTTGTCGACGTAATTAAAAATATTTTCTAAATCCTGGTATATTTCATAAATGGCGATAGTGCGAACAACTAGTCTTGTCTTAACTTGCTTTAATAAGGCAATCCCTTGTTTTACCTTATCAAAGCCCTTGTTATCACCAGTTATTTTATAATAGGTTTCATTACTACCACCATATAAAGTTATCGAAATCGATTCTGGTGGTCTTTTTTTAAATACCTCAATTATTTCTTTAGTAACTAGGGTGCCATTAGTAAATAAAGAAATCATTACTCCTAAATCATAGGTTTCCTGATATATTTCAATAAAATCTTTTCTAGTAAATATTTCGCCACCCGTAAAGAGGCAAAACACCATTCCATTATTTCTCGCTTCTTTGATAATATCTAACCACTCGCGTGTCGTGAGTTCTTTTTTCAGAGAATCCTCACGCATATAACACATTTTACATTTCAAATTGCAATATGGTGTTAGTTCAATTTCAACTGCGATCGGTATTCTTTTCTGAGCAGCGTCGCGAACAAGTTTTTTTCTTAATTCTTCAAATTTCATAATCGGCACCTTCTAAGTTAAATTATACCATTTTATACCACAAAAAAACATAAAACTTTATATAACTATTCCTTTATAAATAATGATATCGCCTTTTTAAAGAAAAAAAACTCAGTTTCCTGAGTTAATTTTCAAATGGTATGCCCAAGAGGATTTGAACCTCCAGCCTTCTGATTCGTAGTCAGATGCTCTATCCAATTGAGCTATGGGCACACATAATAAAAATGGCGGTCTCAACGGGACTTGAACCCGCGATCTTCAGTGTGACAGACTGACATGTTAACCACTACACCATGAGACCACACCACATTTACTGATATATTATAGCATATTCTTATTTGCTTTTCAAGATTATTATGCTTTTTAAAATTATAATTTTATTTCTTCATCTTCTTTTTCATGAGGTAAGAATGAATTCAACAAGATTCCAATTATTGCTGATAAAGCCATTCCCGAAAAGCTGAAATTACCGAAACTTAAGATCGCTCCACCAATACCAATGACTAACATTACCGAAACGATAATTAAGTTTCTTGTCTTTGTTAGATCAACTTTTTCATCAATCATTGTTTTTAGACCATTAGCGGCAATAAACCCGTAAAGTATCAAACAAACTCCGCCTAAAACGGCTAGGGGAATACTACTAATTAATTCCGCGAAGACATTTACAAAAGAGATAACTATCGCAATGACTGCGGCTCCTCCGGTAACCCATACTGAGCCTATTCTTGTAATGCCAACAACGGAAGTATTCTCGCCATATGATGTATTCGCTGGGCCACCAATTAAACCCGCGAAACTAGTCGCTAAACCATCACCAAGCAAGGTTCGGTGCAGGCCAGGGTTAGCGATGTAATCTTCACCCGTAATCCTACCTAAAACCTTATGATCACCAATATGTTCACAGATTGTCACAAACGCTAGCGGAATAACGGAAATTGCCGCACTAAAGTTAATTTTAGTCATTGTAATTCCAGCGCCTAAAGACGCTTCCTTCCAGCCTAGCAAAACAAATTTAGGAAGGCTAAACCATAAAGAAGGATCTTTGATTGATGCCCATACAGGAGCAAAATTAATTAAAGCCGGGTAACTACCATTAGGAATTAAACTAATTAAGACGGCAAATATATATCCTGAGGCAATACCAACAAGAAATGGCACAACCTTTAAAAAGCCTTTAGCTTTAATTGCAATAATGGCGATAAATGTCATGGTGAATAAAGCCGTTAAGATTGCTCGATAATCACCAGCCCAAGGATTATTGGCTAGATTAGCAGCTGTCGGGGCTAATAGCCCTGTTTCATTAATTGCTGTTCCCGATAAGCCAAGGCCAATAACCATGATCATCGGACCAATAATAATTGGTGGCAATAATTTATTTAACCAACCAACGCCTAATAACTTAATCATTAAGGCAACAAGACAATAAATAATACCAACGATAACAATTCCGGTCATTGCTGCCCCCATCGTTCCTCCCGTCATCGCTGAAGCAGCGATGATATAAGAAATATAGGCAAAGCTTGATCCTAAATAAATCGGTACTTTCCGTTTCGTGCAAGCAATGTAAATTAACGTTCCGACACCTGATGAAAATAAAGCCACTGATACTGGTAAGCCTGTTAATAAAGGGACAAGAATGGTTGCGCCAAACATTGCGAATACATGTTGGAAACTAAGCAGTAACCACTTACCTCCCTTTGGTCTGTCGTTTGCTCCTAAAATTAGATTTTGATTCATAATACCCTCCTTCTCAAAATTATTTTAGTTATAATTGTTAATTACCAGAATTTTGGCGAGAAAAAAAGGTCCAAAAATAATTGGACCTTAAAAAGCAAAAACATTAATTTTAACACTAGTAAGTATTAAAGAATCTGTTTCACCAACAACACCACGATTAAAAACAATTGCAGTATCTTTTTCTTTTTGCAAACTATGGTTTGTAATTACTTTTAAATTTTCCATAATAACCTCCAAATTGCAAATTAAAAGGCTTAAGAGATTTTCCCAAGCCAAAAAAGTTCATAAAAACAGATAAGTCGTAGACCAGCAATTTGTGGTAGCTAGGTAGAGACGTTCAAACCTTATCATTGAACTTATACGGCACTCATTTGCATCTATTATATATTACATAGAGTAGAAATCAAGTTTTTCTTAATGTAAACGTTTTTTCTTTTTATATTGCCAGACTTTGATAAATGACTTTATAATATTTTTATCAATAGAATAAAAGTAAAATTTTAACTTTAGAATTAACCTTTTTAAAAACCATGGATTAACTTCGCCAAGGGGAGTATAGGCAATTAAAAGATGATCTAATTTCTTGTTGAAAAAGTCAAGTCGGGTAAGGAAACTATCATAATCTGGTTTATTAGTCCAAGCCCGCTCAGCAACCGCGATTAAGCGCGGATAGGCTAGGCGTTCTAATTTATTAACTGTATTAATATATTC
Source organism: Bacilli bacterium (assembly GCA_035270985.1). Taxonomy (GTDB): domain Bacteria; phylum Bacillota_I; class Bacilli_A; order ML615J-28; family CAG-698; genus JAAYBG01. Next base: position 3,735 of record DATESD010000051.1, read on the forward strand.
GCTCCAGATTGGAGCTTCAAGTCCGATAACATTATCCTCTAAAAAACAATGTTCGTAATCATAAGTCTTTTTTAGCGGGGTAATACCATAGTTATAATCTAAATAATAATTAGCAAAAGGACTGACAATGGCTTTTTGGCCCTTAGCGATAGCTTTAATTGCTTGCTTTGTAAACTCTGCATTATCTTTCCAATAATGCATAATAATATTTCTATCTATTTTATCACTACTAATACCATCGTTCCAACAAATAACTTTTTTACCTTTAGCCATTAGGTAGCTCGCCATTTTATTCAAGAAATATGTTTCTAGTGCTTCCGGAGTCGCAAGATTCTCGGTTTGCATCTTCGCCAGACAGTCAGGACAGGTTAACCAGTTTATCTTCAAAGCCTCGTCGCCTCCAATATGAATATAGGCATAAGGAAACAGTTCACAGACTTCATTGAGAACATCGTAACAAAATTGATAAGTAAAGTCTCGTCCTGCACAGGCAATGTTCGGTAAAATCCCGAAATGTTCAGCTACTGCTACCTTTTGCCTAGTACATAGCAGTTCCGGGTAAGCACTACAAGCCGCCGTAAAATGTCCCGGCATATCTATTTCTGGAATAACATCAATTCCTCTTGTCTGGCAAAATAAAACAATTTCTTTTATTTCATCTTGGGTATAGTAACCCCCTACTTCTGTTTTATCATTGCGGGTTTGCAGCCTTTTTGCCCCATATTCGGTTAAAAGAGGGTACTTCTTAATTGCAATTCTCCATCCTTGATCATCAGTTAAATGCCAATGAAAAATATTAAGTTTTAATAAGGCCATAACGGCAATTTGTTTTTTTATCTCAGTGACAGTGAAGAAATGCCGACTACAATCGATCATAAAGCCCCGATGGGCGTATTTTGGATAATCATTTATCGTTAATTCAGGAATTTCATTAGGGTAGATCGCCAGCAATTGCTCTAAAGTATTTTGTCCATAGCGTTTC
>DATESD010000052.1:0-14015 GCA_035270985.1 Bacilli bacterium
AATTGTGTATTTTTTCAAAAATATCTCCTTTCATTAAAAAAACTGTTGTCTAAAAAAAGACAACAGCGCTCCATTTAATAATGGCAGTGGAGAAGGCGTATCTTGTCCACCAAGATAATAATGGATGAACCCACTAATTCTTTCGGCGTTATTTGCCTTCATCCGTTAATAGAGGCGTTCATTCCCCATAGCATTAACAAAGTACCCAAATAACGCACCTCTGTGCATTTACATGTTATATTATACAAGAATAAAAGATTGTTGTCAATAAAAAAAGAACCTACAGAATAAAAAATACAGTCTTGAATTGTTATTATTGCTTTAAAAATAAGACTACGTAGTCAACGATTAATAACATTGTAAGTTGGAAGAATAGTGTTATAATAATATGAAGAGGTGATACAGTGAATAAAAAAATAATTTATGGTTGCATCCTTGGGGCAATACTTGGAATCATTTGTATTATCGGTGCAAACCTTAGAATGCCCGATACTTTAACAAATATTTATCTTTTGTCGTTTTGGTACAATCGTTTAATGATCGGTTTTATCATCGGATTACTCCCTAGTTTGAAATCTTTTAGACTATCTTTACTAAGAGGTTTAATTATTGGGGCCCTTGTTTCTTTTGCATTCTATAGTGCAACTGAATTTTTAGATCTGATGGGATTCTTTGCTGGTTTACTATATGGTTTTATTATCGAAGCTGTTTTGTTTAAATTAAAACAACTTAACAAAATATAAGTTATTAAAAAAACATCACATTTTAAACAGTGATGTTTTTTTTAATTATAGTTTACGTTCTTAACAATTTAATCTTAGGTATTGGCAAGATTACAATAGTTTATAAGCGAATGTAATCATGGCACTTATTACCAAAACTCCAAGCAAAACCCCATTAAAAACATTGAGGTTCTTTTCTAAATAATAACTCTTCTTTTTTAGATGTTTCATAAATATACCAAAATAAGCCCAAATATAAACAAGAATGAAAAATATGTTTTTTGTTATAAGCAGTACCAAAAGTCCGATAACAACCCCCGCGACCATCATCACCATATACCAAAGCTTTTTTTTATCTTGAAATAATGGGAAGTTGGCTTTAACTAATAAAGCTGTTACATTGGCGATTAAGGCAATGCTTATCCATCCCGTATAGACACTAAAGGCTATCTGGGTTAATATATCAAGGCCGGATAAGAAAAAAGTAATCCATCCTAGAGTAACTAAAAATATAATCATGACCATAACGGAAAAAAATAACTTATCATAATGCCATAAAAATAGCCACAGCATATTAGTCATACAGGTGATAAAGAATAATAGCAAAAAAGTGATCGAATACTGATCAAAGAATACTACACTATTTGTAAACATTATTTTTCCTACAACAATTCCAAGCAAAACATATATAATGCCCCATATTGAAAAGACAAATCCTGGTGGTGTGAAGTAGGATGGATAACTATCAGATATATCACCCGTATTTCTGTTGTTAAGCGGCAATGCATTAGATAGATAGTTCACTAATATCATTGCTAAAAAAATAATTATCATCACAATTTTAAAAACAATTACATCCATTTAAAAATACCTCTTCCTTATATTTATTTTTACCTAACATGAATATTATATATATCATTATACCATTATTTAAAAAAAACATTAATACAAGTGGTTAAACTTTGCATTAATGTCTTTGCTTTTTATTGAAAGGTTTTTTTGCCAACAAAAAATTAAACTGTATCCTTGAATCACATTTCTCTGAAATCCACTTTAACTTTTTTTTGACCTGTTGTCATCATACCACTAGTTCTAATCTTTTTCTCCTAGTTACGTCCTTGCGAAGACATGTTCTAAATTTTTTCATTTATTTCATATTATAATCTTCTTCGTACAATCGAACATATAATTATATCGCAAAAACAATTTTTCTATAAAAGCAAAGGCAGAATGCTCCCCTGCACTATGTTTACTCCTTTTCGGGAAATTGTTTTAAACTGGAGAAAATACCGTCGAGTAAAAGAAAAGAAATAGCAATAGAAATACAACTGCAAATGATATTAAAATAACTAACATCATTGGTAAATAAGCGAGAAATGCACCTTTAATCATTGCTTGGCGTTCTTCTCGTGACACTTGTATGTTCTTAAGCCTCGCTTTTTTTTGAAGTGTTTCTGGTTTTTCATACCATGGCATTCCTTCAACATTCATATTAGCGATAACTGAACCATCATCATCGTGGTCTTTCTTTTTACACATAATTAATCCTGGCTATAAAGATGACATGCAACTTTATGTCCATCTCCGTAATCAGTAAATTTTGGAGCAACAGTTTTACAAATTTCCATAACTTTATTGCATCTTGTATGGAATTTGCATCCCTTAGGAGGATTAACCGGACTAGGAATATCACCTTTTAAGATAATACGTTTCATCTTTATTTTTGGATCAGGAACAGGTACTGCTGAAAGTAATGCTTGTGTATATGGATGCATTGGTTTTTCGAAAATACTTTCTTTAGATCCCATTTCGACTATATTGCCCAAATACATAACAGCAACTTCATCAGATATATATTCTACAACAGATAAATCATGAGAAATAAAAATATAAGTTAATCCATATTTGTTTTGTAAGTCTTTTAGTAAATTGATGATTTGAGCTTGAATAGATACATCAAGCGCACTAACGGGTTCATCACAAATAATAAGATCAGGATTTAAAGCAACAGCTCGGGCAATACATATTCTTTGGCGTTGACCTCCAGAAAATTCATGAGGGTAACGATCAAAATAATATGATTGTAATCCGCAATTTTTCATGACTTTTAAAATATGATCACGATAGTCTTCATGGGGAACAATGTTGTGTTCTCGGACTGCTTCGCCTATGATTTCACCGACCGTCATTCTTGGACTTAAACTTGAATAAGGATCTTGAAAAATAATTTGCATCTTTGGACGAAGCTTTCTTAATTCTCTACCTTTAAGGCTAGCAATGTCGATGTCGTTATATAATACTTGACCATCAGTAACGATGGTAAGACGTAATATGGCCCGACCAAGAGTTGTTTTTCCGCAACCACTTTCTCCAACAATTCCTAGTGTTTTTCCTCTTTTAATTGTAAAGCTAACACCATCGACCGCTTTTACATACAAAGTCACTTTCTTAAAGAAGTCTTGCCCAAGGGGAAAATATGTCTTTAAATTTTTGACAACAAGAATATTATCGCTAACAGGAGATATAGTGTTCTGTTTTTCCGCCATTATGAATCTCCCTCCTTCTTCTCATCATATAAATAACATGATACATAGTGAGAATCCCCAACTTTAATCAACTTAGGATATGCGCAATTGCATTTTTCAAACCTTTTGCTACAACGATCACGAAAATAACAATGGTTTGGTAAATTTATTGGGTTGGGAACAGTTCCGGGAATATTGTATAAACGGTCAACCTTTTGTCTTAACACTGGTTTACTCTTTTGTAATCCAATAGTATATGGATGCATTGGGTGATCAAATATTTCCAGGGCAGTCCCTTTTTCAATAATCCTTCCCGCATACATGACAACAACATAGTCTGCCATTTCAGCAATAACTCCCAGGTCATGGGTAATAAGCATAATACTTCCATGAATTTTATCTTTAATTTCCCGAAGCAAGTCTAAAATTTGTGCTTGAATAGTAACGTCAAGGGCAGTGGTTGGTTCATCAGCGATGATAAGGCTTGGATCACAAGCCAAGGCCATCGCAATCATGACTCTTTGCCTCATTCCCCCCGATAATTCATGAGGGAAATTGTTATATATATTTTCCGGCATAGCTATTCCCACAAGAGTTAGCATATCAACAGTTCTCTGCTTCGCATCTGCTTTAGAAATACCCGGAATATGTAAAAACTGAACTTCATCAAGTTGATCACCAATCTTGAAGATGGGGTTTAAACTTGTCATCGGTTCTTGGAAAATCATGGAAATTTCTTTACCACGAATTTTATTAACGGCTTCTGTTGGCATTTTAGCAATGTCATAACACTTGCCATCTTTATCAGCAAAACGAATTTCACCTTTATAAATTTGGCCTTGGGGTGCTTGAACAAGTCTCATCAATGACAAACTTGTTACACTCTTCCCACAGCCACTTTCTCCAACGACACCAACGATGCTGTTAAGAGGAATATCAAATGAAACACCATCGACAGCTTTAACAGTTCCGGCATCGGTAAAGAAATACGTGTGTAAATCATCAAATTCAACAATATTGTTTGGATTTTTCATTGTTGTTAGATATTCAGATTCAGGAACGTTTTTACGAGCCTTCATCTTTTCAAATTCTTTAGTAATCTTAAAGTTTTTATTGGCAATATTACGGATTTCCTCACTACTAATGTAGTGAGCGTCTTTTTTCTTTTTTGTAAATATTTTTTTAATATCCATTTTTATCACCTATCGTTTCATCTTCGGATCGAAAGCATCACGTAATCCATCACCAACAAAGTTGAAAGATAGAACAGCAGCTACGATAAGAACACCAGCGGGAATCCATAAATTGGGATAATTTCGGAGAATATCTCTTCCTGCAGAGCCGCTAGTGGAACCGATCATTGTTCCCCAAGCTGCATACGGAAATGGAACTCCTAATCCAAGATAAGATAGAGTTGATTCATAAAGAATAATTCCGCCTAGTCCAAGTGTTGCCTGAACAATTAGTTGTGGCATAACATTTGGAATTAGATGTTTCGTAATTTTACGGAGAGGGCGCAAACCAGTAGCTTCGGCAGCAAGCATATATTCTTGCTCACGAAGCATTAAAATTTGACCACGTACAAGTCTTGCAACCCCTGACCATCCAAAGATAGTTAAAATTCCCATTAAGTAAAAGATTCGCAACCGCGAAGGAATATTCCATCCATCTAAAAGAGCTGAAGCCAACATCAAAATTGGCAATCCTGGTAAGCAGTTAAAAATATCAACAATCCTCATGATTATTTGATCTACCCATTTACCAAAGTATCCAGATAAAGCACCGATGAAAGTTCCAATAAACATTTCTGCAAAAATAACGATGAAGCCTAGTGTTAAACTAACACGTCCACCATACATTAGGCGAGTTACAACATCGTACCCATATTGATCAGTTCCTAGAAAATGCTTCCAAGAAGGAGGTGTTTTTGAAAACACCGCATACTCATCACTTCTTTCAAAAAAGCGGTATGTAACTGATTTTTCTTCCCCAGTAAGCTCATCAATTTCTGGAACTGTGATTTGGTGAGGTAGAATAGATATAACGTTTTTATAATCACCAGTAGCTTGTACTTCACCCCACGGTGATATCAGCGGGCCAACAAACGAGAAAAAGAATAAACCCGCAAGAATAACAAGGCCGATAATAGAAAGTTTGCTCCGGAAGAAACGACGCAACACCATTTTCCCGGGACTAACAATACGAACTTTATCTGCCAAACTTTGTTCAAGAATATCGGATTCGGTAATTATATCTTCTTGACAATCTATGTCTCTAATTTCATCTTTTTTAGTATTCATTTTTTTCCTCCTCCTGTCATTTTTACGCGCGGATCAACAACAGCATACATAATATCAGAGAGTAATGTTCCGATAATGGTTAGAAAAGATAAGAATAGATTATAGGCCATAACAAAAGGAATATCTCCCTGAGTAACAGCTTTATAAGCAGCTTTTCCAATACCATCAATACTAAAAATAGTTTCCGTAATCATTGCTCCACCGAAAAGAGATGGCAAAATACCCGCTAAAATTGTAACAAGGGGAATCATTGTATTTCTAAAAGCATGTTTATAAATTACTTGATGCTCGCTTAAGCCTTTAGCTCTTGCCGTCCTAATATAGTCAGCATTAAGAACTTCAAGCATATTCGTACGAGTGTAACGCATTAATCCTCCAATGGAGAGAATAACCAATACTGTCAAAGGTAACACAAGATGGTGAATATTGTCTAAAATAACCGGCAGTCCAGAGTTTGGATCGTTCAACCCCGCATACGGGAACCACCCTAATTGAATAGAGAATATACGTAACAATAGGGCACCAAAGAAAAACGAAGGCAGTGATATACCCATCATGGCCAAAACGGTCACAGTATAGTCAACGACCCCATATTGTTTGGTTGCCGAAATAATTCCCAAAGGAATAGCGATAATAAATTGTAAAACCGTGGCAATGAAAGCAATAATAAAAGAAATACCACATTTAGATATAATAATAGCAATAACATTTCGTGTGGATATTTGCTTTGTTAACTGATTTCCTGTTGCATCGAGAACAGGGTTACCAAATTGATCAACTAAATACTCAATTTCTCCCGTTGGAACCGAGAAGATAAAAGAATCTCCCCACTCTCCCCGCAAAACATTTGATCCCCATTTTAAGTATCCGGGAATGATGGGCGAAGATAATCCATAAATTTCCCTTTGTCGATCAACCATCGCCTGAACTTCACCGGTATTATCAAGCTGCAATTGAGCATGATATTTTGCTTCGATAAAATCAAGTCCTGGTTTGATACGAATCAAGGTATAAATAATTAAGGAAACTCCAACCAAAATCAAAACGGATAGGGCGAGTCTTTTCAAAATATATTTTATCATAAAAACACAATAATAGGGCTTCGCCAAGGAAGGCTAAGCCCTATATCTCCTTTACTAATTTTTAAAATTCAGTAGAAGAATAAATCTTATTATTTAGCTTTACCATCTGTAGTTTTAACGATTTCAACTTTAACACTGTGGTTTCCTGGGATACCTTCAGCAAATTGAACTTTCCAAATTTCTGCCATTGGACCCCAATATGGAGTAACAGTAGTAGCTAATGAAGTTCCTTTAATAACAGTTCCATCATAAACAAACAAATTCTTTCTTTGGTAAGTTGGCAATTCAATCACAAGTTGCGCAAGAATTTCAAGAGCTTTTGAATAAATTGGAGCTCTTTCTTCAGCTAACATATATTTAGTGCCGTCTTCAATAAGTTCAGCTAAATATGCCAAAGCTTGTTTTTGATTCATACTTACAACACTGCCATCAAGTTTCTTAACACTAATAACACCTAGTTCGTTATTTCCACCATTTGCATACAGCCATTGAATACCGTTAGAAATAACAGATTCAGCTTGTGATAGGTAATGGTAAACTTGATACATGTCAGGATCTTGACTTGATTGCCAAGCAAGAGCGTATACTCCAACAGGGCTTTTCTTAATATTTGCAATTAAGTTGGCATCAGTCTTTACTTGTGCTACAATTCCGATTTCAGCAAGCAATTCTTGAGCTCTTAATAAAACGCCACCAGCTGGATGAGAATCAGCAGCAGAAGGAAGTGTGAACACAAATAAATCAGCGGGAACATCCGTGAATTTTTTAGTAGTTTCATTAAACGTGTAACCTGCAGCTTTAAAACGTGCAATAGCAGTAGCTAATGTTACATCAAATGGATAAATAGCTTCTGCACCTTCTGGATATGCCCAAGAAACTTGAGATTGCGAGCGATAAATAACGTCTGCTAATCCATTAGGATAGTATTCTTTAATTTTTTCAATATCCATAACTGAAGCTAAACCAACACGTACATCAACATTAGGATATACTTGTGGGTTAATACAAATGTAACCATAACCTAAGTTATCAACTAGAATAGAAACTAGTTTTTGTTGGGCAGCAATATCTGTCATTACATCGGCTGTTGCACTAACAGTTGCATAATGAACAGATGCCGCTGTAATAGCGTCAAATTCAGCTCCTGATTCAACGATCTTTAAAGCAACATTCTTAATATAAGCATTGAAGACATTGTCTCCACCAACAGTATAGAAATATTCATTTCTTTCAAAATAAACAGTTCCATCTTGATCGTTTACTTCAATAAATTTATAAGGACCTGCGCCTCGAGGATCACCATTAAATGTAGCTAAATGAGCCATAAATTCTGGGCTATTCCATTCAACTCCGAAATTTTTAAGGCTACCTGTTTTGTATGTATATCCAGCAGTGTAATAGTGCTTTGGAGCAACTGTTACGCCTAATGATAAAATGGCTTTAGGATTTTGTTCAGTTAAAACGATTTTAACTGTTTCATGTTCTTTACCGTTAATTGTTTTAGTTCCTTTTACAAGGCCAGGAATAGTAGGAATACTACCTTCTTCAGCAACAAGTAATACAAAGATATCAGTAGCTAAAGCAACGAAATCAGTTCCTGCAGATTCAACATCACTAAGTCCTTGATAATCTACTTTTCCATCTTCTGTATTAGCTAATAGCATTTCTTCAAAATAAACTGTTCCATTTAAGTCAGCAACATTATATACTGTTCCACTAGCTCCAGTAAAAGTAAGATTATCTTCAGCGATATCGCCATAACCCCACATACTCATACCATAAGCAGCACTTAGGCCAACAGATTCTTTAACTTGAGCAACAGTTAGAGTTGGTGAGAAATAACCAGTAACATATGCTTGTGTTCCGTAGTTATTTAAAACATAATTTATAATTTCTTGAGCAAAGCGAGTACCAGCCTCATTGAATGATTCCCAATAATTATTAAATTCAGTTTCTGTGTAGTTAGCGTTTTGAACATAGGCTTTTCCTCTTCCATCGTCTAAAAGAACTTTAGCAGCTGTTGCAACAGGCTTTGTTAAGTCTGCTGTTTGCGTGCGATATTCTTTTAAACCCAAAATTGGAAGTGTGTACAATGTAGATGATCCATTATATGCAGAATCTAAATATGTATAGTAGTTAAACAATACATCATCAGCCGTAATGTCATTTCCATCACTAAACTTATCATCATTTTTTAATGCGATTTCATATACAACATAATCACCTTCGGCATATGCTTCTTTTTTAGCATAAGTAGTTAGGTTATTTGTATAGAAAATTTCGTAATTAAGAGCAGCAGTTGCATACTCATCACCGGCTACAACAGCACCAGTGGGATCAACAGTTAATAATCCGATGTTTGTTAAGCCAATAACATCTCCATCATATGCTGATGAGTAGAAGAATGGGCTAAATACACCGTCCATCGTTGAAGATTGCATTAACAACGTATAAGTATCGTTAAAGCCCTCTTTTTCCTCAAACTGTGGTTCATTTTTTTTACACGCTGCAAGCGTGAATACTGTAACGAACAACAATAGAGATACAAAAATTCTTTTTAAATTCATTTTCTTTCCTCCGTTTTTAATTTTATCTTCAAAGACTCTTGCCTTTTAAAGCCTAATTAAGTTTTTCGATAATTAAATTACCGGTCGTAATACCGCCGATTGCGGCATAATTTAAAGTTGCAATAACTTGAGACATTGTAACATTTTCTTTACCATTAGCGATAATATCGCCAATATACACATCAGTATCTAAAACATAATTAGATGTTTTAGAAAAAGTGACATCGACTGAACAATCATTAATGACTGTATTGCCAGTTAGAGCCTCACCAACAAGTCCTGAGCCGCCGAGGTTATAAATAATATAGCTTGAACGAGGCTCACCATTGCTCAAAATAATATGCATATTTCTAAGATGAACTCCCTCGATTATAGCATTTTCAACATATGGGAATAATGCACCAATCGAATCATGCCTTTCACCAACGTTTAACACTTTTTGTAGATTTGAAACCTGGATAGTAAAGTTAGAAATTTCAAACCCCAAAGAAATGAAGGTTCCCGTAAATACATCAGATGGTGACATATTTTGCGCTGCAAATCCTAATGGGGAAATGTTACTGAAGACTTTTCCTTCTAAATCAATATCGTTACACAAAAGATAGTTTCCTGACGGATTAGATGCTACAGCAGCAAGACTAAACGCGGTTGTAATTCTTGTATAATTACCCGGAATCATGTATCCATATAAATTAAGTTGAGTTGTTCCCTCTGGGAACACGTCTATATTAAAGTCCCATGGTTGGTATTCTACTTCCGACTTACTCCAACCCACAAATGTGAATCCGGAATATTGCGGTATTTGTTCAGCTTTTCCAATAGTATTACCTTCAACCAAATCTATTTCCTTTGTTTTTTCGGGATTAAATTTTGTTGTAAAGGATGTTATTTGACCAGATTTTTGAATAAATGATACTGTACACTTTTTAGACCAATGAGCCAAAAGAATGATTGGCTCTGTGACTCGGTCTTTTGTAAAGTCCCAGTACTCAATGTTCGCTTTATATCGATTCAAATCAGAAGGAGTTTCAACTCCTGCGGTAGGTTGAAAAGAATATTTAGCGGCAATACTATAACGCTCTACATCACCATGAAGAGGATTAGCGGCATCATACAGTTCGAATTGATTGGCAATTAAAACATAATCACCTTTTTTATCAAGTTCCATAATTGAATCAACACTTGCATAACCACTATTAAGTGAATAGCGCTCTATTGAAACATCTGTTTCATCTCGCAAATAGTATTCACGATTATAACGAGTTAGATCTTCGAATAGCACTTTTTCAGTGACTGTTAAATCATCATATAAATAAGATAGTGTAAATTTTTTCAATTCAGTCGCCTTGTAAGAGTGGCGATTTATATCATAAATATTAACTTCACCCGCGTAAACATCAGCATGTTCTGCATTGTCTGAGTCATATATGTAGAATCCATATCCGTTGCTACCTTGGTAATAAATATATTCAATAGTAGCAGGATCTGTACCCTCTAATGGCTCTTCAATTTCAATGATAACTATTTTCCCGTTGACATTTTCAACATAGCCTAATAAAAAATCTCCGTTTTTATCAAAAGTGTAGACACCATTACCATCATCTCGATTAAGATAAACAAAGGTCCCGCTAGAATCAGCAACATAAGTTGCCTTATCTTCAGTATACCAACCCATTAAGTTATAGCCAACTCGTGTTGCAAGGCCCAAAGAGGAGGTTGTATACGGGTTATTAGTAATCTCATCCTCATAACAGGGAATTTTACTATTTGGTTCCACAAGGATTTTTCGGACTGTGTCCGTTTTATTCCTTAAATACCCACCATTACCCTCATAAATAACGAGAATCATATCCGAGTAATCCACACTACTATTGCCTTTACAACCAACAGCAGTCGCAGCGAAGAGAATAGCCAACAATATAACCGTAATTTTTTGTACTAGTTTATTTTTAATCATTTTATCACCATTTTTAATATTAATGTTTTGGACTTGTTATAAATTATACTACTATTTATGATAAAAAGCAAGTTATTTATTTTTTAATTTCTAAAATGTAAGCGTTTTAGGCGAAACGTTAGAGACAAATTAGCGTTTTATGTGCTTAAAAACTTTTCATTTTTTTATTCTACCGATTAAGAAAATAAATGACAATTACCAAAACAGATAAAACAACAAATAAAATCATTCTAATCTTTTTTGTTTCAAGATCACTGAGAGGAACATAGCCTTTATAGCCACAAGAAGGACAAGGTTCAGACCGGTTGGTTAATTTTGTTTGACATTTAGGGCAAGAATAAGTAGGGTTCGGGCGATTGCTTTCGCTTGTCACATTCAACGCTGCTCGTGTTTTTGCTTTTTCCTTTGTATCTAATTCTGTTTCTGCTAGGAATTCATTAAGCTTAGTGGAATCAACTTTATTTTTTTTCATGTGCTTCTCCAACAAATTGCTTTTTTTCGAAAAATTCTTCCAAAAATTGTTCGTATTTGGGAAAATATTGTAGTATTATTTGCTGTTTGCGAATTTCTTTTGCTGTTAGCTTTTCATAATTTGTATATTTATTACGGAAAATAATTTCGCTATAGCGAAAACGAGGATTATATTCAATGTAATATTTAACATCTTTTTTGTGAATAAACTTTTTACCTTGTCCTACTCCACGTTCAGTAACGGTGATTGCTAAAAAAACATAATACCAAATAACCGTAGCAAGGCTAAAAATAATTAGTAGCATCGCAACTAACGACAGCCAATGGACAGGAGTTTTTTGAAAAGCACTATAGGCAAAGAATGTAATAACAATTACGTAAGCACTTAAGACGATTATCGCCGTTGCTGGGGAAAAATCATATAGTTTCTTTTTCATTTAAACCACCCTAATTAAATTATCTTCTTTCATTATTATACTCCTTTTAAGTGGTAAAAGCAAAAAAAAGTGATTACAAAAAATATTTTTTTGTAATCACTTGATGATTATTTCCTGTTTATTTTCTATATTAATTCTGAAACGGATTAATTTTTTTGTTGAAGCTGCTTCTTGTGCAATTTTTCAACAATTAAAAATGGTGTAAACCAAAGCAATATTATTCCCGCCGACAAGGAAACAACCCCTAAAAGATAAACAGCATACCCATATCCTTCAAAAATTGAAAGTGGAGTTCCTCCAGATTCTAACATAAACATTAGATTTTCATTTGTTAGGTTACTTATAATAGCTAAAACAACCGATACTATAATTAATGTAATGACACTTTTCCAAAGAGATTTCCATGTTGGGTACCATTTATAGACAAATATCATATACATATACATAAAGAAAAAGAACATATGCCCAATCATAAATTGGTAAAAGCGAAATCGATCATAACTGTAAGATATGTCAGGAAAGAGAATGCTAGCAAGAGCTCCCCAAACCCAAAAATAACCAATTTCAAATAACACAAACTTTTTAAAATACAAGGCCACTATTCCTAAGAACAGCGTAAATCCACACAATCCAATCGGCAATATTTGCAATAGTTCAGTTTCTCCATTGCCAATTTTCCAAGCATACAAAGAAAATTCCCAGATTAAAGCAAATAACGCCATTCCTTTTGCTATTCTTCGTTCATATTTATATTCTCTTATTTTTGCTTTAAAGACGATGATAAGTGTAATGCCAATTATCGTAAAAATAAATAATAGTATATGCAAAAAACTAAACGCTTCAAAAACTTCTCCTACTGTATCTGAAAAAAACATCATGCAAATTCCTCTTTCTTAGAATTTAACTAAAATGATACCCGTGTTTATTTTTTTATTTAAGACTTTGCTGGTGAAAAAGTAGTGTAAAGATTTTAAACAAAGTTCATAATTATTATATCACATAAAATTTAATTTAGTTAAATTTAAAAAAAGCTTTGGTATCAATGAGCACTAAGTGTTCTATTGTATCAAAGCATTTGTCCTAAAAGATAGCATCAGTTGGTTGTTCAAACCTATATATCCAAGTACTGCCGTCCGAAGATAGCACATTTATCGTTTTCTTTGCAACTGCAGCTTAGTGCCATTCTCCATAACACTATTCATAAAAATTATCGTATTTGCATTACAAATAAAGATTAATTTAATGGTCTATTTTTAAATTGATGGTACATAAATTCCCCTGCATGAACAAACATCATTGGCATTTTGGGATCCTCAAAAACAAATTGGTAAATTTGATGCCCTTGATAGATTTGAACATTTCTCCCTATATCGGAGGGAAGGGTTGGTGTATTCTTAACATCAAAATGATATGTTGTTTCTACGCCATCGACAACACCTTGGTAAATGTATTCATTTTGATTGAGGGTTAAAATACCAAATCCAACTTGAACAATCCGATTGTTTCTAAAACTTTCCAACTTGACATCACTTGATAACGTATAGTTGGTATCCTTTAATATCTGTTCCTGTACTGTCTTCTGCTGGTTGTTAAAAAGATGGTCAATTCTATAACCACCAATTCGACCCTTTTCGTCATATATAAAACTTGACTGGCAAATAGGGCAAAAAAGGTCCCTTTTTCTTGACACTAGTCCTTGATGATTACAATTAGGGCATTGATAGATAACATTCTCCAAATTAGATATATCATTCAAACGATATGAATGATCCATCTTTGAATTATACTCTGAGGCATTGAAATATATTTTTTCAACAACAAGATCATAAATCTCTTGATAAGACATATCGCTAATTGCTTCTTTGGTTACGATGAGCTCTTTAGTTGTTTCTATTCTTCCAGGAAATGTTTTTTTAGACCAGGGAGGATTAACAAAATAAGCATTGTGGTGCTT
>DATESD010000053.1:0-9029 GCA_035270985.1 Bacilli bacterium
GTAATAGGGAACAATTATTTGCATAGTGCTAACTAAATAAGCAGTTAAAAAGCAAAAGATTGATAATTTTCAATCTTTTTTAATTTAGTTACACATTTGTGTTGACAATACTGTATATCACATAGTATAATGTTATCGAGGTGAAAGAAAAATGAATGAAGAAGAAGTTTTACAAAATCTAATCTTAGAATTTAGGCGTGGTACCCTTTCACTTTCGGTACTTAGTGTGTTGCAAAAAGAAAAATATGGGTATGCCTTATTACAAGAACTAGAAGAAAAATCGCTCCAAATCGACCAAAGCACATTATATCCACTTTTACGCCGATTGGAATCTCAAGGTCTGCTAGAAAGTGATTGGAAACTAGAAGACGCAAAACAAAGAAAATATTACAAATTAACCGAAGATGGAAAACGAGTTTATGAAAAATTAAAAAGCCACTGGCTAGCAATGGTTCAAGTAGTAGATAATATTTTAAAGGAAGGGTAAGAAAATGAAACCAGAAGAAATGATTAATCGTTACGTTTATGAAGTTATTAGCCGGCTGCCAAAAGAAAAACGGTCAGATATTGAACAGGAACTACGAACCTTAATTGATGATGAAATGCAAAATCAAACAACAAAACCAGTAGCTGATATTTTGTTAGCATTTGGTAGTCCTAGCGATTTTGCTAGTCAGTATTTAGACAAGAAAAGAGTATTAATAGGACCAAGGTATTATGATTCATTCTTAAAAATTGTTAAATTAGTAATTCCTATTGTAGTCGGAGCAATATGCTTTGGTTTATTAACTAGCATAGTCTTTGGTGACAATAGTTTATCATTTGCCTTTGTTGGTGAAATGATCAACGCCATGTGGAATGGAGCTCTAATTACCTTTGCTTTTATTACATTAGGATTTATGCTCGCGGAGAAATTCTCGAAAGCAGAAGAACAACCTACTTGGCAACCAAATGATTTAAAGGATGTAAAGATTATCGATTTAAAAATAAAAAAATCTGAACCGCTTGTAGGAATTGTAGTATTAGGTGTTTTAACGGTAATAATAAACTTTTTTCCGGGGATATTTGCAGTGTATTCTCCAGGAGAAATAGTAGGCAACGTTGTAATATTAAACCTCGATTTCATTAAGCAAATTTTGCCGATTATAAACCTTGTTTTATTGTTAGGTTTTGCTCAAGAATTGCTTAAGTTATATTACAAAAAATGGGATAATAAGATGTTTTTTATCAACAGAGTAATCGCCTTAATCGGCTTAGTATTGTTCATTATTGTCATTAATCAACCACAGTTGTTGAATCCCAATTTGGAAGTAGAGTTATTAGCATTAGGGCTTGATGTATTCTTTCCATGGCTAGATAAGTTTGCTGTCTATTTATCTGTTTTAACAAGTATCCTTTTCGTGCTGAGCACTGTTGTTAGCCTTGTTAAGATATTAAAAACTAAAAAGGGAAATGTATAATAATTACAGTAAGAGCACTGCCTTTGTCAGTGCTCTTTTTTAATACAAATAAAATTTAAAATAAAGATAATAAAAACACCTCAAATTAATGAAGTGTTTTTATTGTGAAGCATATATATCCCCTTCCATGCTCACGTTTTTGATAGTTTATCTTGAAAAAGTAGATAAACATTAATGCACTTAATTATTTTTGAGATAAGCCTAGTAAAACCAGTGCTCCACCTGCACAGCTTAGACTACCGGCGATAATCGTTCCCACCTGTAAAACCCATTTAATATCTAACTCAGTTTCACCACCAATGAATGTATTGACAACCACTTTTGTGTATTCTGGTAACAAGAAAAGTAAAACGGCAGCACCAGCAAATAATACAATAGAAATTATTGCATTTTTCGGCGAATTGAAATAAATTATTCCTGCGACAACTGGTAGAACAAAAGCTAATAATGCTAAAATACTAAATGGTAACTTTCCATCAGCTATTGATCCAAGATTGAAAATATTTACTCCAGTAATAATTTTAAGCCCAGTATATGTTGCATCACTGTCTTTATATTTAAGAGCCGGTAAAAAAACCATTATTGAGGCAGCTATACCTAGCAATAAAACAATAATCGGAAAAGTATTTGTATATTTTTTATTCATGATACCCTCTTTCCTTAAATTAATAATAAATTAATTAACGACGATTTCTATTAAAAAGATTAATAAGTGATAATAAAATAATGGCTCCTACTATTGAAATAAAAGTTCCCGACCAAGTGAAGACGTTAATAGCTCCCCAGCCTGCTAAATCAGCAATTAGTCCGCCAATTACGGCGCCAATTAAACCAACGACAATATTTGCTAAAAGACCCATTCTATTATTATTATGTGTTAGTATGCTAGCAATCCAACCGATTAATGCACCAAATAGTATCCATAATAGTATATACATTTTTTTCCTCCTCCCTTTCCTTTGAAAATCGTATGCATTTATACATGCTACAATCTATTATAACACGCATTTTGAAAATAGCACCATTTATATGAAAATAATTGAAATATGTTGAAAAGCGTTGAAATATGTTGAAAATAATTGAAACATGTTGAAAACATTGAAATATGTTGAAATTGGTTGCTTTTGAGGAAAATAGTTGTGTTTACATGAAAAAAAACAAAGAAATATCTATACTTACTTTATAAAATATGGTATAATGCTTTAAGTAGTTCTTAATATACAGTTGTTAAGAAACGAGGTTAACTGAAATGATAGAAAAATTAAAACTTTTAACAATCGCAGAAGTTGCGAGAATCTTAAAAGTTACTGAGCGTACTGTTTATAATTATATAAAAGGCGGTTCTTTAAAAGCAGCAAAAATCGGTAAAATCTGGCGCATTAAAGCTACAGATTTAGAAATGTTCATAGAAGAAGCAATTGTCAATCAATAAATAACGAGCTTATATTTGCTTGAATCAAAAAAATGATTCAAGTTTTTTTATTTCATGGCAAAAGCATATAATTATAAGGTACATAAATATCAATTTCATATATAGGGTTAATTGGCAAAGCCCATTAAGAGGTGATGCTTTTTTTATTTTAACAAGGAGGTTATGGTGAAAAAAACTATATTTTATATTATATCCATTTAATTCATCGGTTTGGCAATAAATAAAAAAGTTAAACTAAAAAAATCAAAACACCTCAAATTAATGAGGTGTTCAGGTTATTGTTTGGTAATATCTAAGTTGATACGTCCATCTTTTATTTCAATGATACGATCGGCTTTCTCAGCAATATGCCGGTCATGAGTAATGATAATAAATGTTGTTTTATATTTCTCATTGATCTCACGTAAAAGTTTATAAATTTGTTCTGTTGTATCACTATCAAGATTACCAGTCGGTTCATCAGCAAGAATAATTTTTGGATTGTTGATTAAACTCCGGGCAATGGCAACTCGCTGTTGTTGGCCACCTGACATATTATTAGCGAGATTATTTTTTACTTTGGTTAGGCCAACTAACTCTAACAATTCATCCGCCCGCGCCAGCACTTCTTTAGTCGCTGGGCGCTTAGAAATCCGATATGGTAATAAGACATTTTCTAAAGCCGTGAATTCTGGCAATAAATAATGAAATTGGAAGATAAAACCAATGGCTTCATTGCGAAGATTAGCTAAGTCATTATTACTCATTTGTTGGGCATTTTTACCGTTGATGATGACATCACCAGAAGAAGCTTTATCTAGAGTGCCAATGATATTCAACAAAGTTGATTTACCACTACCGGATTGCCCAATAATGGAATTAAATGAGCTTTCTTCAAGAGCCAGATCGAGATCAAATAATACTTGGGTAGGATTAGGAGTATTTTCTCCATATATTTTATTGATTTTTCGTAATTCAATAACATTAGCCATTTCTAATCACCTCGATTACTGTTAATTTAGAAGATTTAATTGCGGGGAACAGCGAAGATATTACCGCTGCTGCTAAAGCAATAAATGCTGAAAGGGCAATGAAACCCGTATCGATATATAATGGAACAACCGGAGTACCGTCAGCTTTTAAAGCAAAAGTTGTAAAGGTAAAAGCTAAGCCAAGGCCTAAAGCAACACCGAGTAAAGCCCCAAAGACGCCTAAGATTAATCCTTGAAAAAGGAAAACAAGTGATGAATCTCTATTAGTGATTCCCATCGCCTTGAGAATGCCAATCTGGCGTGACTTTTGCATTACTGATATCGCTAGGACTGAAGAAATGCCTAAAACAACGGAAATTATCACAAAGACTTGAATCATATATGAAGAAATACTTTGGCCTTGCAGACCACTCAGTAAATCAGCATTTTGCGTCATCCAGTTTTCTGTTGTCAGTTTATTAGGTAAGTTGTTATCGAGTGTTAAAGCAAGGTTTTCGGCCGCAAATACTTCCTCTAATTGCATTTCAATGGCACTGACACTATTAGTCTTGCCAATTATATCTTGCAGTGTCGTCAAATTACAGACGCCCCAAGTTTTGTTAATCGCGCTAATCCCAAAGTCAAAGAAACCGACAATCGTAAAGTCTTTATAAACGGTATTATAAACTTCAATCGGGATTATATCGCCGATATGCAAAACAATGCTTTTCTTTTGATATTCAGTTTTGAAATCAATTCCGAGAATGATTTCATAATCTTTCGTAAATAAGGTTCCTTCGACTAACTTATCAGAAAACTTATAAATTTTATCAGCGTTATTTATTTCATATCCCCGTAAAAACACTTCTTTTTTAACGGCGTCTTTTTCAACAATGCCCCCGAAATTTATTACCGGAGTGATATATTTGAATTGATTAGAAGTATTGCTAATTGTTGTCATTACACTTTGATAATCATCAATTAAAGGATTAGCGTCATCTTCACTAATAACAGTGATTTGGGAACTAGATCCTATTGTCGTGTTAACTAAGCTCTTTTGTAAACCCGTAATTAAAGAGCCAATGAAGACTTGGACCGAAACACCAACTGCGATGCCTAAAACGATGATAAAGGTTTGTCTTTTCGCTGATGAGAGAAATCTTTTCGCGATTTGAAAGGCTAGTTTCATAACTTCACCTCATCAATGAAGGCTAGCATCTCGGCATAAGTATTGATAATATAGTCATAGTGCAAACTGACATTAGTGTTATAATTTTGCAAAGCCTGGCCGCCTAAAATTATTCTTATATCCGGGAAACTAGCTTTTAATTCCTCAGTTATTTTTTTGGTGACGACTAAATTATAGGGATTAGTTACGCTTAAAGCGACAAAATCAGGTTTAAATGCTCTAACAGCGGAAATTATTTCTTCCTTGGGAGTATTAGCCCCAATAAAAGCAGCATCAAGACCTAAGAGTGCCATGAGATTAGCGATGATTAAAGCGCCAATTTCGTGGTATTCTTGCGCGGGAGTAACAACAACAACTTTTAAAGGAATTTTGGTGACAGTTTTTAGTCTTTCCAAGATATAGGGATAAGTACATTCAATAATTGTTCTAATTATTGATGTTCGGTAGTGTTCTTTCCAGATGCAAACTTCTTTGTCATCAACTTGGCAACTAAATTCTAATAACGGCTTACTAAGCCATTCAAGGTAGAGTTCTTCAATCGTTATCTTTTTTTCATCTAGCAAAGCCAAGGCGTAATTTACCGCCAAATCTTTTCTTTCTTGTTCGAGCATTTGCAAGAACAAATTGTAATCTTTCATAGTTTATTCATCTCCTTATTAATTATATTATACCATCACTTACTGACTTAATAAATATATTTTTGGGAAACTTTAGTAAAAAGTTCTTAACAAAAGCAAAAAACATGGTATAATATTTACATAAGAATACGTTTTCATTTGTAAAACAAAAAATTTACAAAAACGGAGGATTTTTCATGAATGGTAAAGATGCGAAATTTGATTTAGAAACAGAGATTATAGATTTTGAAAGAAACGAACTTCAAGACGAACAATTAATTTTAATGGCTAATAGTTTAAACATAGGCCTAGTTCTTCATGACATTATTTATGATGATGAAGATAATCCTATTGATTTACGCCCTAAAGATATGAATGGGATATATGAAAAAATTACGCGCCGCAATAAAAAAGAATTTATTGGGCAATTTTTTTCTAGTGTCTATCCAACAAGGAGTAACGACTGGCTTGAAAAATATAAACCAGCTATTCTTGCCCAAAAAGTAATTACTTTTGAAAACTTTGATCATGGTTTAAGAAAATGGTTTAGTATCACTGCTTATTCACCAAATTCAACTCGTCTTGCATTAATGCTAGTCGATATTTCTGATCGGAAAAATGCTGAAATAGCATTAATTAAGAGTGAAGCCGAGAATAAAATTATTATCGATAATTTACAAATTGGTATTTTTGTTCACGATGGATTAGGGCGGGTTATTACTTATAATACGTCAGCATCAAAAATGCTAGGAGTAGATCTTGATCACTTAGTAGAAAAGGATCTTGAGTATCCGAAATATAAATTTGTTCATGAAGATGGGCGAACCCCACTTAAAATTGCCGAATACCCCGTTAGTTTAGTTATGGCAACGAAAAAACCACTATCTAATCTTTTTTTTGGTATTTACAAAGAAAACAATCCCGAAATTTCTTGGGTAAAATGTAGTGCGGCACCTATTATTGATGAGCATAAAAACATTGAAAAAATCATTGTCAGCCTAGTTGACATGACAAAGCAAAAAAACTTAGAAGAAAGAATATTAGAAGACGCCAAAGAAATAATGAATCAAAAAATTCAA
Source organism: Bacilli bacterium (assembly GCA_035270985.1). Lineage (GTDB taxonomy): Bacteria > Bacillota_I > Bacilli_A > ML615J-28 > CAG-698 > JAAYBG01. Next base: position 6,728 of record DATESD010000053.1, read on the forward strand.
ATCGAAGCCACATTGGTGTCAATTGGCGACGGTGTTATTGCTACGGATAAACTAGGAATGATTAATGTTTTTAATTCTGTAGCTGAGCAGTTAACTGGTTGGGGGAAAGAAGAAGCTGTAGGCCGTCCATTTGAAGATGTTTTCTGTATAATTCGCAGTAGTACTCGTAAAAAAATAGAGAATATTATTAAAAAAGTTATTAAAACTTCACAACCATTGGAGATTAAGGGGGATACTATTTTGCTTTCCCGAGATGGCAAAGAGTATTATATCGAAAATAGTGCGACCCCAATCAAAACAAATAATAATGGTGTTATTGGCGCTGTATTAGTATTTAGAGATATTACAGATAAAGTATTACTAAGCAAAAAATTAGTTTTGGAAAGCCAACGTTTATCACAAGTTGTCAATGTTGCCGTTGATATCATTTTTGAATTAGATAGAGACATGAAGATAACTTATTATTCTGGGGCGGGCTTCAGTAAACTCGGCTATAACAAGTCGCAAATAATGGGCAAGAAAATAGATGCCATTTTCCGTGATAACCTAGCAATTCAAAATTTTGCTTTTATGCGGGCGATCGATGGATTGCAGTATAAATATGATAGTAATATCAATAAGGGCAATAAAAATCTGTGGTTTGAAAACACTTTATCACCACTTTATGACGATAAAGAAAAAATAGTCGGAGTTTTAGGTATTTGCCGAGATATTACTGATCGTAAACAAGGGCAAAAAGAAATAGAGTATTTAAGTAAACATGATTTCCTAACGGGACTACATAATCGTCATTTCTTTGGTAGTGAAGTCGAAAAAATAAATATTGAATCAAATTATCCCTTAGGAATAGTGATGGCTGACTTAAATGGACTAAAGATATTTAATGATGTTTTTGGTCATGATATGGGAGATAGTGCTTTGCAAACAGTAAGCCGAGTTCTAAAGAGCTTTGTTGGCAGCCAAGATATTGTTGCGCGCATCGGTGGTGATGAATTTGCTATGGTTTTCACCCGCACAAATAAAGAAAAAATGAAAAATATATATCTGCAAATTCTTAAAGAAATCTCGCAAAAGGAAATTAATGGCTTGCCAATTTCACTAGCCATCGGTTATGAAATAAAAAATGATACTTTAGGCGATATTCAGGAGACGATGAAAGTTGCTGAAAGTAGAATGTACCTTTTGAAACTGACCCAAAGCATGGAATTTAGGAATGATGCGGTAATCAAAATAATTACGCTTTTAAATAATAAACATTCCCAATTAAAGAAAAATAGCGAAATTGTTAGTGATTTATCTCGTAAAATAGGCGAAGCATTAAATCTTGAGGAAGATGTTATTAAAGAATTAGTTCAAACCGGATTATTACATAATATTGGCAAAGTATTCATTAGTGATGAAATACTACAAAAACCAGGAAAGCTAACAGCAGAAGAATTCCAAATAGTTAAATTACACTCCGAAAAAGGCTATCAAATATTGAAAGTTGCTGATAAATATAGCCATCTAGCTGATTTTGTTTTGTATCACCATGAAGCATGTAACGGTAGTGGCTATCCTCGCGGCTTAAAAGGAATTAATATCCCGCTAGTCTCAAGAATTATTCATATTGCCGATGCCTATGAAGCGATGACCTCAGATAGGCTATATCGTCATAAAGTGGATTCTAAGGAAGCAGCTCGAGAACTTCTCCGCTGTTCGGAAAAGGAGTTTGATTTACAAATAGTGAAAGTGTTTGTTGAAAAAATATTAGGTTTTACAATAAGCGAGTTATAATTTTCTAAGGAGAAAAATTATGTTGCAATTTAGACGAAGGCTAAAAAAATTTCAAAAGTTACAAATAATTGGGGGTATTTTTATTGCTATTACTGTTCCCGCCATTTTTCTGCTTGTTTATTACACGGGAGGAAGTAAATTTGCCTATGCCCATACGATGTATATACCAATAATCTTATCAGGACTTTTATTTGGTCCCTGGATTGGTTTGATTATCGGTGTTGTTGGCGGAATCTTGCTTGGGCCATTAATGCCCTTAGTTATTTCTTCGGGAGAAGCTCAGTTGCTAATTAATTGGCTCTACCGTTTATTAGTTTTTGTTATTGTTGGTTTTCTTAGCGGTTACGCATCAAAAAGTTTGCGAAACAGTATTCTTAAAATTCAAATCCTATCATCGCATAATCAAGAAACCAATATCCCCAATACAAATTATTTGACATATATTAAAGAAGAAGATAAACCTAGTCGTAAAACAGTAGTGACAGTTTTAGTAAATAATCATAATAATATCATTGATGTTTTAGGA
>DATESD010000054.1:0-4552 GCA_035270985.1 Bacilli bacterium
CTATAAATAGCATGTTTGTATCCTTTTTGTCTCAAATCGTTAAAAAGTATTCAAATCGTTAAAAAGTAGGGTAATCGTTAAAAAGTATTCAAATCGTTAAAAAGTAGGGTAATCGTTAAATAGTTGATTAGAAAATAAAAAAGAGACCTAATAATAGCCTAAAAACTGACTACTACAGGTCTCTACAAAACTGGCGAATAGGAGATTTTCCCCTTTCTGCCAACAAATAAAAAAGGTCTGACATTGTATCAAACCTATGCATTCAATATGGCGGAGGAAAGGGGATTCGAACCCCTGCGCCATTATAAATGACCTGCTTGTTTTCGAGACAAGTCTCTTAAGCCGCTTGAGTATCCCTCCGTTTAACTTAACTATTTTAGCATAAAAAACTCTTTTTTTCAACAAATAACTCAGTTATTAATCGGTTATATTTTGCTATTCAAGACTCGCTATTCTTTTGTTAATATAATAGATGGTTTTTTTTGATTAAATCCGGCAGTTTTACCCCTCTTGTCTTTTTTACTGTTTTAGAATATAATCTAGATGGTGATACTTGAGGAGAGAAAATAAAAACAACAAAGGAATTACAACAATCTTGTTTTTGCTAACGAGAATTTTAGTTAGTGTTATTCTCGGGCTAACTATTTATCAGATGATTAAAGCAATCAATCCTGACAATAATGATAATAATATTTTTGTTATCACGCAATGTATCCTTTTACTTGTTTACTCTTTTATACCGATGATTGTTGAAAAAAAAGGTAATGTTGAAATATCGGAAGCCATGAAGATCTTGTTCATTGCCTTTGGAATTGACTCCATATTAATCGGCGAAATTTTTGGCGCTATACAACTACTTCCTGGTGGGATAAAGTAATGCACTTTATGAGTGGAGGCTTAATTGCCGCTGTTGCTTTTTCCCTAATAAATATAATTCATCGAGAGTCATCTTTTTATTTAAAGTTTAAACCTTTCTTTAGTGTTTTATTTGCTTTCTCCTTTTCGCTAGCGATTGCTGTTTGCTGAGAACTTTTCGAATTTACTGTTGACGTTGTCATGCTGAGTAATATGCAAAGATATCAAGACTCAATGTCCGGCGTTCTCTATAGCGGCCAAGCCGCACTAAATGATACAATGTATGATTTTATCTTTAGTAGTTTAGGCAATGCAATAGTTTGTGTTTTCGGATATTACAAGTTGAAATATAAAAAGAAGCTTAAATTAATGGTTAAATATATTGAAAGCGAAGAAAAAAACAGCTAAATTGAGCTGTTTTTTTTCTTCATCTGTTATCCGTACATCTTGTATAATATGCTTAAGACTAATCTTTGCGGCAAAAACCTTTTTATAAATAAAAACAATTTATACTGAAATCCAACGACTACTTTAGTATTCGGATTTTTTTGCTTTATGATCCGGGAAATAGCCTTACTTACAACGAGTGGCTCCATACCCCGTTTTTCATCATTTTCCATTTTCATAATTGATTTAGTGTAGCGAAGTTTGTATTCTTTATTTACATTAACTTCATTTTGGCGATTGCTCGTAAACGGAGTTTTTGTATCTCCGGGAAGAACACAAGTAACCTTAACACCAAAAGGTTTTAGTTCTAGGGCTAGTCCTTCGCTATAGGCCATAATAGCACTTTTTGTTACTGAGTAAAAAGTTTGATAAGGAATCGTTAAATCTCCAGCAACACTACCCATGTTTATTATTTTCCCTTGGGAAATCTTTAGATAAGGTATGGCAATCTTACAGACATTAAAAACTCCCATCATATTAACGTCGATGATTTGCTTAATATCTTCCATTTTAGTATTCTCAATAGGGCCACCAATACCGATTCCAGCATTGTTAATGACAACATCAATTTTGCCATTCTCGCCAATTATTTTAATAAATGCTTCGCGAACTTGCTCAATTTTAGTAACATCACAGGCAATATAATGAATCCCTAAAACATCTTTTTTTGTTCTTGATAAGGAATACACAACATCACCCATACAAGATAGATACCTTGCTGTCGTCTCCCCAATTCCACTACTGCCACCAGTAATAACAATAATTTTTTTCATTTAGATTATTTCCAAAATTTCTAAGACTTCTTTTATTTGTAAAGCCGCATAATCTATTTGTTCTTTAGTATGAGTCGCGGTGTAACTTGTTCGTAGCATACTTTCCCCAACCGGAACGGCTGGTGAAATTACTGGATTGACATAAACTCCTCGCTCTATTAACATTTTACAAGCTTGGAATGTTTTAATATCGTCATATGTAAAGATGGGAATAATTGGTGTTGTACAATCAACAATTTTTACCCCATATTCTTGCAATTTCTTACGCATGTAATTACTTATCACAGTTAAGTTTCTAACTCTTTCTGGTTCTTGCTCAATAATCTTTAAAGCTTCTAAAGCGCAGGCTACACTCGCCGGAGTTATTGAAGCACTAAAGATAAAAGGTCGTGAATGATGCTTAACATATTCAACTACCTCATCCTTCGCCACCATATAGCCGCCTAAACTGGCTAGTGATTTGGAGAAAGTTCCCATTATAATGTCGACTTCATCTTCTAAACCAAAATATTCGGCTGTTCCGCGGCCTGTTTTTCCCAGGACCCCAAAGCCATGAGCATCATCGACCATTACGCGAGCCCCATATTTTTTCGCCAATCGACAAATTTCTGGAAGTTTGGCAATATCGCCACTCATCGAAAAAACACCATCAGTAATAATTAAAGTCCCTTTTTCTGGATCAACACCAGCTAAAATTTGCTCTAATTCGGCCATATCGTTATGATTATATCGCAATAACTTAGCGTAACTTAAACGGCAAGCATCATAAATACTCGCATGATTTTCTTTATCGCCAATAATAACATCATTCCGTCCACAAATAGCACTAATAATACCCAAATTACTTTGAAAACCGGTACTAAAAGTTAAGGCTGATTCTTTATGCAGAAATTTCGCTAGTGCTTTTTCTAATTCAATATGAATGTCAAGCGTTCCATTAAGAAAACGTGAACCTGAACAACCACTACCATATTTTTTTATAGCTGCAATACCAGCTTCTTTAACCCGCGGATCACTTGTTAATCCCAGATAATTATTTGAACCAATCATAATAACTTTTTTATTATCTATTGTCACAACAGTGTCTTGCCCACTGCAAAGCTCATGAAAATAAGGGTATATTCCCTGTTTTTTTATTTCTTCAACCACTTTGTTCTCTGAACATTTCGCAAATAAATCCATTGTTTTTCTCCTTTTTTAAATGTACTAGAATTATTAGATTTTTTTTTAAATTTCTAGTATGATGAATTATACTTCTTTCTTTGAAAAAAGTCAATTACTTGACTTTAAAGTATCGTAATAAAAAACTAGGCCTAAGCCTAGAGTTTTCATTCTTTTAATTTTTCCTCATACCAAGCAAAAATATCTTCTGATTTAATCGGCTGAGCAAAATAATATCCTTGAGCAAAATCACAGTTAAATTCTTTAACAATTTCGGCCGCTTCTTGATCTTCAATTCCTTCAGTTAAAACATAATAGCCTAATTCCTTAGCTAATAGAACTGTTGATTTAACTATTCTTTGTGCTGATTCACTAGTGCTAATTTCTTTCATAAAGAATTTATCAATTTTAATCGTATTAACGGGGAAACGGCTCAAGTATGAAAGTGATGAATATCCGGTTCCAAAATCATCTATTGCTATTTTTATCCCTTTATCCGCAAATTTAGTAAGAACATTTTTGCTTTCTTCCGGGTTTGCCATAATCGATGATTCCGTAAGTTCAAACTCTAACAAGCTTTTATTAATTCCTGAATCGTTAATAATTTTCATTGATCTATCGAAAAAAAGCGGATCGATTAAGTTTTTAGCGGAAACGTTAATCGAGATAACTGTCTCAATTCCGTTATCATAAAATTCTTTTATCTTTTTAACGGCCGTTTTTAAGACCCAATTCGTTAGTTCATTGATTAATCTTGTTTGTTCAATCAAAGGAATAAAAACAACAGGGCCAATTTCGCCGTGATGAGGATTATTCCACCGCATTAAAGCTTCGAGGCCAATAGGTTTCATTGTTTTTAAGTCTATTTTCGGTTGATAAACTAAATAAGTCTCGTTATTTTTAATGGCATTATTAAATGACATCAATATTTCATATTCAAAACGTTTCTTCTGTTTTATATTATCATAAACAACATAATTAAACTGCTTTAAATGTGCTTGGCGAGCACAAATATCAGAGCTAGTAAAAGCCGTCAAAGAATCAAGAGCATGATAATTAAATTCTTCGCTTATCCCCACAGAATACTCAACATAAAGCGGAATATTATTTATTACTTTAGGTCTTGTGATTATTTCAACTATTTTTCCGGCCGTTTTTTCTGTACCTTCCATATCGGTGACAAGCCAAAATTTATTGCTATCAGATTGGACAATAATAGTATTGCTTTCTAGATTCTTCTTTAAATCCTCATACAACATATATAGCAATTTATGGTAAATTCCTTCTCCTAAAACATCAATGATATTATTATGATT
>DATESD010000055.1:0-2322 GCA_035270985.1 Bacilli bacterium
AAAACCGCGAGGAAAACCTTCGCTTAAGTATAACGACTTTTGAATTATTTAAATATTTAGCTACCGAATTGATGAAGAAAGAGATTAGCTTTATCTTAGAAAGTAATTTCCGTGAGCATGAATTACGTTATCTAGAAGTGATAACTAAGGAATATAATTATCAAGCAATATCTTTTGTTTTTCATGGCGAGATTCCCATCTTGCATCAACGCTTTATGGCGCGGATTGCTTCGGCGACTCGGAACAAAGTTCATCAAGCCGTTGACTTGTCAGATTTAGCGGCCTTTACAAATTTGATCACCACTTCCCGCGAAGTAAATTATTTTGGCAATATTTATCAAGTTGATGCCACTAACTTTAATTTTGCTTACAATGACATTATTAAGTTTATTAACAGCTTAGACAATAACTGAAACTTAGGTAAAAGGCAGTGATTGCTTTTTTTCTTGGAAAAGGTGAAGAAAGATGATATAATAAGATTGTTGAAACGGGGTTATAAAATGAAAAAGTACCAAGAACAAATTGAGAAATTTGTCCCTAACAGTGAACAAGAAAGAAATGATAAAGCGCTGATTTTAGAAGCGATTGAAACTTTCCAAGATAAGATTCTCACTCGCGAGGCGAGGATGGCGCACTTGACAGCCTCGGGGTTAATTCTTAACCACGACTTTACAAAAATACTAATGGTCTATCATAATATTTATCAAAGTTGGGCTTGGACCGGTGGCCATGTTGATGGTGAACAGGACTTATATGCAGTCGCTCTTCGGGAAGCCCAAGAAGAGACGGGAATTACTAACTTTACTACTTTTAGTAAAGATATTATATCTCTGGAGATTTTGACTGTTTATGGCCATCTTAAAAATGGCGTGTATATTAGTCGCCACCTCCATTTAAATGTTACCTACGTCTTTATCGCTGATGAGAAAGATAAAACGAGAATTAAAGCTGATGAAAATAGTGGTGTCATGTGGATTAAGGAAAAGGAATTAGAAAAATTTTGTACGGAGCCGGAAATGATTGATGTTTATCGTAAAATTATTAAATCAGCTTTGGCGATAAAAAAAGAAAGGGAAATTTTATGAAAAAATTAATTAGTGTTTTATTAATTATTGCGTTACTGTTTCTGTTTATTCCCCAACAAGTTGTTAGCGGCGCTAGTGCCGATGCTTATTTGATTGCTACCAATCCCGGTGAAGATACAACAAAAGAAATGAATGTCATTTGGCATACAACGATTACCGGAACTTTTGTTGAATACACAACAAAAGATGATACGGGCTTTGCATCTGCTACGCAAGTAGCTGGGCAATGTCAAGCAATCACCTATCGCGATCAAGGAATAAGTGCTGATATTACGGATTATAAGTGCGAAGCAACACTTACTAACCTAGCAAGCGATACGGAGTATATATATCATATCGGCAAGACTAATTTCTCGGCTTTTTATAGCTTTATGACTTCGGGAACTAGTGCTTTTACATTCTTGTATTTTTCTGATGTTCATGCCTACACACCGATTCCTTCCCGTGTGGATGCCGCGCAAAGATTAGTTACCGCTATTGAAAGTAAATATCGCAACCTAAAACTTGTTGTAACTGGTGGTGATATGACAGCATACGGTACATATAGAGATCAATGGACAAGTTATTACGGATTATCAATGTTTTCTAAATATGTTGTTGCTAGTACTCCGGGAAATCATGAATACTATCACATCGCGGATGATAAAGCCGTAATGGGAGTTGATGGCGAAAAATACTTTAATATGTATACAAACAACCCCAAAAATGGTGCTGTTGGTGTAAAAAACACGACTTATTATTTTACCTATGGCAATGTGCTGTTTATTTCACTTAATTCCGAAGCTTATCGAATTGCAAACCAACCAGCAGCTTATGCTGAGAACCAAAGAGTTTGGCTAGAGGAAGTTCTAGCCAATAACCCGAGTCAATACACAGTTATATTTCATCACGCTCCGCACTATGGAGGTGCCGCCGTTACTAGCTCGATGTGGGACTTGCAACCGATAATGGATAAATATGGTGTTGACTTAGTTTTAAATGGTCATGACCATGTTTATACAAGAAGCAACCGGATCTATAATGGTGACAACTGTTCAGATAGTAAAAAGGGTGCTATTTATATTACGGGAAGTGCGATAGGTGATCGTTGGGCTTTAGAAGAAGTTTTGTCAACTGATAAATATGTTGCGAAGAAAATTGCCAACGATGTGAGTCTAGCAATGGGAATAACAGTTTCTAATGATTATATGATGGTTAAAACATACAATGAAACAGGTGTTATAGTTGACCAAGTTAA
>DATESD010000056.1:0-4631 GCA_035270985.1 Bacilli bacterium
TCTAGAGCTGCAGCAATTAAAAAATCGCCTTTAATATCTAATTTAAGAACTTTATTTTGTTTGATATCAATAAAAATAGTAATCTTACCCCACGAAAATCTTTTTTCATTTTTAAAAGTATAGGGAGGATTTTTGCCAATAATCCACTCAGCTTGCAAATACTTTTTTTCGAGGACTTTTATTTGGCAATAATCTTCTTTAGTAAGCAAGTTTTCGGCTTGATTGTTGCTAATTTCTTTTACTAAGTAAGCCATTAATTCCCCTTGGCTTATCTTTAAATAGTCGCCGATATTTATTACTCTTTCTGAAACACTTTTGATCCCTTTAGAAATTAATTTTTCATTGTCCGGGGTGATAGCTTTGACTAAATCAGCTAAATTTGTTTGAAAGAGAAAGGTTCCATGTAAGACCGAGCCCTGCGCATTTTGATAATAAGCATTCCCAGAAAACTTTTTACCTTTAAACATCAAGTCATTCCGTCCGGAAAAATAAACATCAAGATCAAGTTTTTTTAAAGCCGCGACAATTAAGGCTAAATACTTTTTGAAAGCTGCTTCTTGAGAGATTGTTTTACTAACAAAACTAAACATAAAACAACCTTCATCAGCAAAAATAGCTCCCCCACCACTCGGGCGGCGATAAATCTTCGCGTTAATTTTATTAGCATAAGCGACATTTACTTCGGCATCTAAAAGTTGATGGCGACCAATGATAATTGATGGCACCAAATCCCACAAAAAAAACACGTCTTCATGAAAAGTGTTTAAAAGATACTCTTCGACGGCCAAATAAAATGATATTTCGTTTTTGCCATAGGCTTGTAAATTAAGTGCTTTCATACCAATATCATACCACATTTAGAATGTCTTTTAAAGTAATATTACACTTAAAACAAAAAAATCCTCTTGCGAGGATTTATATTTTTGTTTAGATTTCTGGATAAGTATTTAAATCATTAGGGTAGACAATACTTTGCAAGCCTGTTCCCAAAAAGCTCCCTTTAATAATAAAAGTCTTAGTTGTTACAACAATAAGCTGAACTTCAACAACTTCGCCATCAACTATTTTAACTAGTAATTGCGCGCTGTTAACACCAGCAAAATCCATGACGCTACCTTTATAACTAGCGACATTAATATCAAATGTTGTTAGCCCGGCATTTTCATTTTTAAAGCTCATCACAGCAAATAGCTGATCATCTTGGCAATAAGCAATTACTTGTTCTGCTACTTTAGCAAAACCATATTGACTAGCAAGTCTCTTGCTTTCAGCCGCGGAAATAACAGTTTTACTATTAGTCTCATTAGAAGTCATATATGCATAACCATCTCTAACATAAACAGCACCAGTTGATGCTCCTGTTTCAACGTACTTAGCAGCTTGGAAAAGGCCACCTACAATATTGAATTGTAACGCTAAAGTTAATTCTTCAGCCCCAGCACTAGTGAATAAAACAAAGTTTGCTCCTGTTGCAGTTAGATACTCACTAATTTTGTCTTGTAACTTATCTTGAGCAGCAGCAACTGTTAGATTTTTAGCAGCTGTAATAACAACAGTAATTGTCAGTGCGGCTTTGCCGTCACTTGTTGCCACCGAGACCGTCGTATTTCCCGCAGCTACAGCAACTATTTTGCCATTAGCGACCGTCGCAATATTAGGATTTGTTGCCGACCAAACTAAGTTAACACTCGGTGTAACTGTGGCCGTCACCACTTCTTCTTGCCCTACTTCTAGATTTACAGTACTTTTAGATAAAATAATATTGTATTGAACTTCTTTACCCGTAACGCTAATTTTTTTAGTAACAGCAGTAATATCACTATTTCCCGCAACGCTAACTGTTATTGTTACATCACCAACAGATAGTCCTGAAACTGCACCACCAACAACTGTTGCAACATCTTCATTAGAAGACTCCCACACAAATGTTGCTGTTTTTAAACCTTCTACCTTAGCGGCTAATTGTATTTGTCCATCAACCTCAACTGTAACAGCACCTGTTAGCAAAATTTCATAAACTTTTTCTTCTTCTGTTGGGTTACACGCAGTTAAAAATAAACAAGCAAAACCTATTACGATAACTATAAATAATTTCTTCATCTTTTCTCACCTTTACTTTTTATTAACATAATTATTATACTAAATTTTTTTTATTAATACAAGGGTTTCAAACATTCCATGGTGAATCTTTTGAAAACGAAAGTTTTTCTTTTGTTACTGGATGAACAAACTCCATAAAGTAGCAATGTAAATATAATCTTTCCTTTTCCGTGCCATATAATTTATCCCCAAGGATCGGATGACCAATGGCGGCCATGTGCACTCTTATTTGGTGAGTTCTTCCTGTTTCTAGATTAAACTCAACTAAACTTGCCGCCTCATATTCTGTGATGACTCTATAGTTGGTAATTGCTTCTTGCCCAAGCGCACTTACGGCACGGCGAATATCATATTCCACAAGTCGGGCAATCGGTAGATTAATCCTGCCCGCTGGTTCTGCAAGTCTTCCTTCAACGATCGCGAGATACTTTTTAATAACAGCTTTTTGCGGGGTCAATTGGTGGTGAATAAAGCCATTTTTAGCAACAATGACTAAACCAGATGTTGCGTAGTCAAGGCGATTAACAATATGCACATTAGAAGTTATCCCCTTGGCAACATATAAAGCTTTGACCCGCGAAATTAAATTATCTTCATGGTGCCGTCGTGATGGTTGAATTGCGAGATCGTGGGGTTTGTTGATAACTAATAAATCATCATCCTCATATAAGATGTCAAGTGAGGTCGTATTGACGACTATTTCTTGATTCATTGCCTCATTATATTCCAAAACAACAAGATCACCTTTTTTAACAACAAAATAGTTTAAGGCTTCGGTTCCATTGATATACATTTTCCCGTAGAGTTTTATTTTTTTGGCTAAACGTAGAGAAAGGCCTAAATGAATAATATATTCTTTCAGAGGCATTTCTTCAATATCAACAAGATATTCCAGTCGCATATTTATCTCCTTAAAAATTAAAGGGCTATTAAAATAGCCCTTATTTTTATTTTTCTTTCTTGTATTCTTCGGTAATTTTTTTAATTAAAAGTTCAGGAACTTCATCATAACGCACAAACTTACGCGTAAAACGTCCGCTTGCTTGGGTCATCGCCTTTAAGTCAGTTGCATATTTAATGATTTCTGCTTCCGGAACATCAGCGATAATTGTTTGCATGCCGTGACCTTGCTCCATACCCAAAACGCGTCCGCGTCTTTTGGTCATATCGCCCATGATATCGCCAACAAACTCATCTTTAACCGTTACACTTACTTCACAGATTGGTTCTAAGATTGTCGGTTTAATCTTATCTATTGCATTTTTAAACGCCAAGCCAGCCGCTAATTTAAATGATAACTCATTAGAATCAACTTGATGGTATGAGCCATAGTAAAGCGTTGCCTTAACACCAATAACGGGGAAGCCTACTAATGGTCCATGTTCTAAAGTCTCAATTAAGCCCTTCTCGACTGCTGGGAAATAGTTCTTTGGCACCGAGCCACCAACAACTTCTTCAGCAAAGATGAAATCTTCCTTACAAGGTTCAAATCTAATCCAAACGTCGCCAAATTGTCCAGCTCCACCTGATTGCTTTTTATGACGACCTTGGGCTTCACCTTTAACTTTAATCGTTTCCCGATAAACTATTTTTGGATCTGATGTTTCAATTTCAACTTTAAACATATTTTTCATCTTTTCCAAGATATAGCCAATATGCGTCATCCCTTGCCCACCAATTAATTGTTGGGAAGTTTCGGGGTTTCTAACAATTTCAAATGTTTCATCTTCTAATTTTAATTTTTGTAATGAACCAGATAACTTATCTTCATCATTTTTATTTTTAGGTTGAATAGCAACATAGATAATCGGCGTTGAATGTTCAATTTTAGGATAAGTAATTTGATCTTTTTTATCGCTAAAAGTAAGACCATTATAAAATTCATTTACTTTCGCCACGCAAGCAATATCACCTGCATTAACAACATCCATCGGTAACTGGTTTTTTCCCATTATCGTAAATATTTGCGCTATTTTTACTGTGTTTCCCGTTGCTGGGATATATACTTCTTGTCCTGCTTTTAATGAACCAGCATAAAGTTTAAAGAAACTAATTGTTCCAATAAAGGGGTCAATTGTCGTTTTAAAGATATATCCAGCAAGTGGAGCTTTCTCGCTCATTTCCCGAGTCGCTTCTTCATTGTTTTTATTTAAGCCAACCTTTAATGGTCGCTCGCTTGGTGATGGTAAGAAGTCAACTATCATATCTAGTAAAGTATCAACACCAACATCATTTAGCCCTGACCCGACTAAAATTGGGAATAATTCAGCAGCCGAAATGCCGATTTTTAAACCCTTACGAATTTCTTCAGCCGTTAATTCTTCACCACTAAAATATTTTTCCATTAACTCTTCACTAGTCTCCGCAACTTTTTCAATTAGTTGGCCGTTTACTTCATCAACTTTACTCGCTAATTCTCTTGGGATAGCTCCTTCTACGCAGCTAATGCCATTAAATAAAACTGCAGTTTTATTTAATAAATTAACAAAGCCTCTAAAATCATTAGTGTCACCAATCGGCCACGTAAAGGC
>DATESD010000057.1:0-9468 GCA_035270985.1 Bacilli bacterium
ATTTCCTCACCATGATAATGAAATAGCGCAATCAATTTGTGCTCATGATCATAAAGTTGCTAATTACTGGATGCATAATGGTCGGATTGATATGGGTAGCGAAAAAATGAGCAAGTCCTTAGGAAATGTTATTTGGGCTGATGAGCTTTTAAGCCAAACAACTTATCAAGTCTATCGATTGCTAATCTTAAACGTTCCTTACCGTCAACCACTAGAATATAAAGCTGAATTATTGGGGCAGGCGACAACTGATTTTGAAAAGATTAAGCGAACTTATATTAGTTTGTTTCGTAAACTTGATTTAGAATTTGTTGATATCGCGCCCGTTAATGGTCTTACTGACCAAGAGTTACTAAACTTAAAAGCTTCATTTGTTGAGGCAATGAGCAATGACTTTAACACAGCTAATGCGATAACAGCAATTTTTGATACGACTAAACATCTTAACAATTTGATTAGAAATAACAAAACTGCAGCGGATATATTAAAACAAGCAGCCCAACTATTAGATGGTATGCTATGGGTTTTGGGAATTAATATTGTTATTAACCGGCTAAATCCGGAAGAAAGAGCCTTAGTGGTTAAGTGGCAAACCGCTCGGCAACAAAAAGATTTTGCTGCCGCGGATACTTTACGGGAAGAAATAAACAATAAGGGGATTCAATTGTAATGATTGAAGCAAAATTGTTAAACGGTGCTAATTTAGCTTTTGTTGGTGATGCATATTATGAATTACGTATTCGCCAACATTTAATTGACAAAGAAGTTACCAACCAAAATTTACTCCATAAATTAGCTGTAAAGTATGTTAGTGCTAAAGGGCATCACAAAATAGTTATCAAGATGAAAGATCAATTTACCGAAGAAGAACTAACAATTTTTAAGCGGGGAAGAAATCATAGCACAGGTGTAAGCCGAAGAAATTTAAAAATGAGTGAATATTTAAGTAGCTCTGGTTTTGAAGCAGTAATTGGCTATTTGTATTTAACAAATCAAGAAGAAAGATTGAATGCCCTAATAAAAATGGCAATTCAAGTAATTGAGGATGAAAATGAGTGAACATATTTTTGGTAAAAACGTTGTAAAAGAAGCTTTCAACAATCCCACAAGGATTGAAGAAATATTTGTTCTTGATCAGAATGCTGATTTTATTGCTCTAGCAAAACAGCATAATATAAAATATAAAATTATTACTAAAGGCGAAATGGATCGCCTCGCTTCCGGAAATCACCAAGGAGTAGTCGCTGCAGTAAAAGAGTATCAGTATTATCAACTGAATGATATTATTAATACGAACAAAACGGCATTGATTGTTGCTTTAGATGGCCTCGAAGATCCCCATAATTTAGGAGCGATTCTTAGAACTTGCGAAGCTGCTAATGTAGATGGTGTTATTATTCCGAAGAACCGTAGCGTTAAATTAAACAATACTGTTGCCAAGGTATCGGCGGGAGCGATTGAATACGTAAAAGTAGTAGAAGTTGTTAATCTCACCCAAACATTTCAGTACCTGAAAGAAAAAGGATACTGGATAGTTGGCGCGGAACGCGATGAGAAAAGTAAAACCATTTGGGATATTAAATATGATATGCCAACAGTGTTAGTGATTGGTTCAGAAGGCAAAGGTATTTCGCGCCTTGTAAAAGAACAATGTGATTTCCTGGCTGAGATTCCGATGCAAGGACAAATTAACTCTTTAAATGCCTCTGTAAGTGCAGGGATAATGATTTATGAAATAAGGAGACAACAAAAATAATGATCTATAAATATAACGATTTCGAATTGTTATATTTAATCTATGAAAAACAAGATGAAGCATTGGAAATAATGTTTAAAAAATACGAACCTTTGATTAAAGCCCGAGTCAGAGATTTTAATATCAAAAGTAAAAACTTTGATGATTTCTTTCAAGAAGGGTTGATTATGTTGAAGATTGCCATCGAAACGTATGATACATATGAAAGAAAAAGCTTTAATAAATATTTTGATTTGATATTACAAAGGAAAATCAGAGAAATACTCGCCAGAGAAAGCAAATATTTCTATAATGTTACAATTCAAGAAAACATGGACTATTTGTTAGCCGAAGAAAAAGAACCACTCTTCAAAATTGAAGAGAATTGGAAAACCGATTTAACTAACTTAGAAAAAATAGTCTTTGAAATGATGTATGAAAGTAAAAAAGATATTGCCCAAATAGCGGCAGAAATCATCTGTGATGAGCGGAAAATATACAATGCGATCTATCGTGCTAAGAAAAAAATGCGGGTAACAGCTAACCAAAAAGGTTAATCGTGAAAATGCCGATTTAATTCTTGACAATTATTGCATATTTTGGTAAAATAATAGGTAGTTTTGAAAGGACAGATTATGAGAGAAAAAGTAATTTTAATATGTGAAGAATGTTTGTCGCGCAATTATACTTTTAATCGTAATAAGCTGACAAATCCCAACAGGATGATTATTAATAAGTTTTGTAAGAAATGCAATAAACACACGGTTCATAAGGAAACTAAATAGGAGGAAGAAATAATATGGCTGATAATAAAACTGAAACAAAAAAGAGTAATGGAGTTCTTTCCATTTTTACAAAAGAATATAAATATGAAGGGATTATTTTATTATTTTTATCATTAGTAGCTTTAGTGCTAGGATCAATGGTCTTAATAGGAGAGTCTGGAAGTGGAACAGGCGGTTTAGTAATCAATAAAGATATTTTCTTGATTGGCGATTATCCCGAAGCGTTTGCTTGGATTTTAATAATTCTTGGTGCTGTGTCATTAGTACTAGCAGCGTGGCCGTTTTATAAGCCTTCGATTAGTGAAATTAAAAGAGTATCATGGCCTGACCGGGCAACTTTACTAAAAAATACAGCAGTTGTTTTTGCTTTTATTTTAATTATGTCAATATTTTTCATTTTCTCTGACTGGATTTTTGGATACGTTGTCGATTTATTCGCATGGCTATCTAGTAAAATGTAGTTAGGCGCGACAATGGAAGAACGTGCGTGGTATATAGTACAAACCTATTCAGGATTAGAAAACGCCGCTAAAAAAAATCTTGAACGAAGAGTTGAATCAATGGGAATGGAAGACTTAGTTTTCACTGTCTTAGTTCCGGAAGAAAAAACTTTTGAAAAAAAGAAAAACGGCGAATTGAAAGAAGTTTTAGTAAAACCTTTCCCTGGGTATGTTTTTATCGATATGATTGTAACCGATGAATCTTGGTTCATGGTTAGAAACACACCGATGGTTACCGGCTTTCTTGGATCTTCTGGTGGTGGAGCAAAACCAGTGCCTTTACCTGATGAAGAAATGACACCGATTTTTAAGATTTGTGGCATTACTAAGGAAAAGACATTTAATGGGGATGTTGGCGATAAAGTGCGAATTGGCACGGGAACATTTACCGGACAAGAAGGTTTAATTGATAGCATCGATTTTCAAAAAGGAACATTAACAGTTTTGATTTATGCCTTTGGTCGTTCAACACCAACGGAACTTAACTTTAACGAAGTTTCTTTAATATAGAATTTAAAGTCTCTAGGTAACTAGAGATTTTTTTATTGATGATAAGTTATTGCATTATTTCATAAAAGGTAGTATTATATTATTATTGAAGGAGATATAAAAATGGCTGATTACAATAATATTTTAGGTAAAATTGCAAGAATGCAGCAAAAATATCGTATTAAGGGAATCAGCATTGTTATTGCTGATGCAGCAAAAACCTTGCTTTCCGAACAAAAAGGCTATGCTGACTTTTATGGGGAGAGGCTTGTTGATGAAACTACTAAATTTAAAGTAGGTTCAATAACAAAAGTACTAACGGCAATATCGATTATGCAATTAGTCGAAGAAAACATGATTGATTTAGCGGCCGATATTAAGGAATACATTCCCGAGTTTACAATAAAAAGCAGATTTGATAATTATAAAATCACGATAAAAAACTTGTTAGAACATCGTTCGGGAATTCCTTGCGATAATTTTGCCTTGACTTTGGCGAAAGAACCGCGGGACTATAATGAAATACTTGATTATTTATCAACACAATATTTAATAGCTCCTCCAGGGAAAATGATTGCCTATTCCAATATCGGCTACACTTTGCTAGGAATTGTAATTGAGCGTGTTAGTAAAAAGAAATATGCTGATTTTGTTCAAAGAAATATTTTTAATCCTTTAGGAATTGATGGAAATTTCATTTGTTCTGAGGATGATTTCCGCCAACATAAATATGAAATTTCCCGCGCTTATAATAGCTTAGGTGAAGAAAAAGAAGATTACGCTGGATTTGTTGTTCCCGCGGGATCTAATACTTATATGAGTGCTGATGATTGTATCAAAATAGCCCAGATATTTTTAAATGGTGGTAAAATTGGTAGTAAGCGAATTTTGAAACCCGAAACTGTGGCGATGATGTTAGAAAAGCCTAATTACGAAGACGAAGAAGGTTGCAAGATCGGCTTCGGCTTGATGTTTGATAAACACGTATTCCCAGGGATGGGAAATGCGGTTGGTCATACAGGAGGAACTATCTATTATTTTTCGGAAATGGTTTTTCTGCCAGAACAAGGCTTAGCAGCTGTTGTATTAACAAACTCGGTAAAGGGCGCTGACTTTATTAAGAAGATCTTTACACCGTTATTAGAAACGGCGTTGCAAGAAAAGGGCTATAAAAGAGTTTATACACGGAAGCCAAAGAAAATGTACTGCACTTTTAGAATTGAAGAATATACGGGAATTTATCCAACAGCGGAAACACCAATTCATATTACTTATAAAAAGCATTTACGAATTAAAATGGGCAAAATCCACGCGAAGATGTTTTTAAAGAAGAACAACTGGTTTGATTTAAAACCAACGGGATTATCGATTCTTTTTGGTCGTCAGGTCCGGGCTTTGGAAATTAAAGTAGAACGGGAAACGTTAACGATTAAGAAAAACTATCACAACGGGCAAGCGGAGATTCACGATGTTGGGGTTTTTGTAAAACCATTTGATATCTTGCCGACGTGGACGATGGCTTGTGGGCGCTATGCTTGTCTTGTGGAACCAAAACGCAGTGTTGCTGGATCAATAAAATTGTTTATTAAGGACCAGTTCTTGATGGCTAAATTATGTGGTGGCGTAAGTCGCAATAAAACGCAAATTTTAGGCACAATTAATGAAACAGAAGCGATTATTCTCGGCTATGGCCGGGGAACTTCCGAAACAGTTTTTCTTGGTAATAAAATGATAACTTATAACGGCAATAAATTTGTCTTAGAAAGTAGCTTTAAAACATTTTGTCGTCGAGCAAAGATATTGGCTTTTGGAGCATGGTTAAAAGAAAAATTAAGTTTTAAAAAGCATAAATAAAATAAAAAGTCCATAACTAGGTAACTAGAAATGGACTTTATTAAAGAAAGGGTAAGCCTAACTAATATGCAAATAAAGGTAATGACATTCAACATTCAACATGGACGTGATTTCGTTAAGCGTGATATTAATCTAAAAATGATGGCTGATGTAATCCACGCTCAAGAAGCCGATATTATTGGCCTCAATGAAGTGCGGGATCAGGGGTCGCACCTTGATTATCAAGCCCAAGCCGAGATTATTGCCAAGCATTTAGGATTTTACTATTATTTTGGTAAAGCAATTGATTTGCCACAAGGTCCTTATGGAAATGCTATTCTTTCGCGGTTTCCCCTCGACGAAGTGGAAACAATTATGGTTCCTGACCCCTTAATTAAAGATGAAAAGGTTCTTTGCTATGAAACGCGGTCGGTGATCAAGGCGAAAATCAAGAAATTTAATTTAACGGTGCTAATAACACATTTTGGTTTAGCCCAAAGCGAACAAAGAAACGCCTTGGCGGTTGTGTTAAGGGAACTAGATACGATTAAAGGTCACGTTGTTTTTATGGGAGATTTAAATATGCTCCCTGAGGATGAAAAGATAAAAAAACTTCAGGAGCACTTGACTGATGTTGCGATCATGTTACGGGGAAATCTCTTGAGTTTTCCTTCCATTAATCCAAAGCGGAAGATTGACTACATCTTTGTTAGCGAGGGGCTAGAAGTTATCGCGACGGAGATCCCGGAAATAGTCGCCTCAGATCACTTCCCCCATACGGCAATTTTAGAAATAAAAAGGCAAAAAATCAATTGACTTACTATTAGGAATATAGTATAATATTCAAGCGTGCGTTATTCACGTATACTATTTTATTAAGAGTGGGAGAGCAAAGCTCTTTATACCACATCACGGACAAAAAGGAGGTGCGTCACGTGGCTGCGAAAAAAGTTACGAAAGTCGTTAAGTTACAATTAGCTGCAGGAAAAGCTACACCAGCTCCACCAGTTGGACCAGTATTATCACCGACAGGTATTAATACTCAACAATTTTGTCTTCAATTCAATGAGAGGACAAGGGAGTTAGCTGGATACAAAATTCCGGTTATTGTTTCTATTTATGAGGATCGTTCATTTACTTTCGTCACAAAGACTCCACCAGCATCAGACTTACTAAAGAAAGCTGCTGGAATTGAAAGTGGTTCTTCAAACCCTAAGAAGATTAAGGTGGCAACTGTTTCTTATGAAAAAGTGCTAGAAATCGCTAAAACAAAATTAGAAGATTTAAGTGCTTATACACCAGAAGCAGGAGCAAAAATTATTGAAGGAACTGCAAGACAAATGGGAATTGTTGTTGAAAAGTAAAATCTAATCAACGAAGTTTCTAAACTACTAATGAGTTGTTATAAACACAACTTGAACTGTGGAAGGAATTTCCGTTATACCACATTTAAGGAGGAAGAAATATGGCTAAAAGAAGTAAGAAGTATTTGGAAGCTGTTAAGTTAATTGATAAAGCTAAACACTATCCAATTGAAGAAGCTGTAGAACTGATTAAAAAGACAAGTATTACAAAATTTGATAGTACCGTTGAAATTGCTTTTAAAACTAACCTTGACCCGCGTAAAGCTGAACAAAATTTACGTGGAGCAATAGTACTACCCCATGGAACAGGTAAAACCCGTTCTGTATTAGTACTTACTAAGATCCCTGATAAACAAAAAGAAGCGCAAGCTGCTGGAGCTGACTTTGTTGGCGACGCTGAGTTTATCGAAAAGATCAAGGGTGGATGGTTTGGATTTGATATTATCGTTGCAACACCAGATATGATGGGTGAATTAGGGAAAATAGGTAAGATTTTAGGACCTAAAGGACTAATGCCTAATGCTAAAACTGGTACTGTAACTACTGATATTGAAAAAGCTGTTAATGAAATTAAAGCAGGTAAGGTTGAATATCGTGTTGATAAGACAGGAAATATTCAAGCATTAGTTGGCAAAGTTAGCTTTGACTCGATTAAACTTGTTGAAAACATTAAAACTGTATGCCAAGTCTTTGTTAAAAGTAAACCGTCTACAGTAAAAGGCGTTTATCTTAAAAATATCGCTATTTCTACAACCATGGGTCCTGGAGTTAAGGTTGCTCTAGAATCGATGTTAAGTTAATCAACCCAAAAAAATAACATTTATAAAATAAAATAGTTAATACGTTTTAATTGCTGTAGACAGTAGGTGCAGAAATGCTTAATTTCCTACCGAGGTTAAAGAGTTTTCTACCTTTTTCTGTCTATCTGAAAAAGGTTTTTATTTTCCAGGAGGTGAAAGAATGAAAGAAGCAACATTACAAATTAAAATTAATCAAGTCCAAGAGACTTTAGAAAAGTTTCAAGGTGCTCAAGCTGCTGTTCTTGTTGATCCAATTGGTTTGACTGTAGCTGAAGTTTCTGATTTACGTAATCGGTTATATAAAGAAGGCATCGAAATGAGAGTTATTAAAAATAACATTCTTCGTCGTGCTGCTACCGAAGCTGGTTATCAGGGGATTCAAGAGCATTTTATGGGACCAAGCGCTGTTGCCTTCTCGCAAGATGCTTCAATGGCATCGAAAATCATTTATGATTTCGCCAAGAAAAACGCTAAGCTTAAAGTAAAAGGCGGTATCGTTGACGGCCAATTCATGGATGCAACAGATCTGAAAGTATTTGCAGGATTACCAAATAAACAAGGCATGCTTAGTATGTTACTAAGTGTTTTACAAGCTCCAGTTCGCAACTTAGCTTGCACTATTAAAGCTGTAGCAGAAAAAGAAGCATAAAAATTAAATAGGAGGAAGAAATATAATGGCAAAAATTAAAGTACAAGAATTTTTAGATTCTTTAAAGGAAATGACTATTTTAGAATTAAATGAATTAGTAAAGGCAATCGAAAACGAATTTGGTGTTACCGCTGCGGCTGCAACTGTTCAAGCTGCACCAACAGAAGAAGTTGATGAAGGACCATCAACTGTAAATGTTATTCTATCTGAATTTGGTCCAAACAAAATTGCAATTATTAAGCTTATTCGCGAAATCACTGGCTTACCACTTAAGGAAGCTAAAGATTTAGTTGATAATGCTCCAAAGGCAGTTAAAGAAGGAATCGAAATTCCTGAAGCAAATGCCCTTAAAGCAAAATTAGAAGAAGCAGGCGCTGTTGTTATTATTAAATAATTTAAACAGGCGAATATTAAAAGAGCACAATTAAATTGTGCTCTTTTATTCGTGTAAAGTTTCATGAAAATATTGCCATAAAAAGCATTCTATATTATAATATGTTGCAAACGGGAGATGTCTATGAGCCACTATTATGTAAATGACAAGCAACTGGACTCCGAGGAAAGAATCATAGAATATACTTTTCGCGGAATGAAAGTAAGTTTGTTTTCTGACTTAGGCGTTTTTAGTAAAACTAGAGTTGATTTCGGTACTAATGTTTTATTGAATAATTTGCCGATTTTTCCCTCAGGAAGCAGAATTTTAGATGTCGGTTGTGGCTATGGGATCATTGGGATTGCGATCGCAAAGAGTTGTCCTGATGCAATAGTCGATATGATTGATATTAACCAACGAGCGGTGGAACTAGTTAAAAAGAGCATCAAACACAATAAAGTATTTAATGCCCATGTTTATCCCAGCGACTTGTTTGCAGCTGTTAAAGAAAAATATGATTTCATTATTACTAACCCACCCATTAGGACGGGTAAAGTTATTATTTACCAAATTATTACTGACAGTATTAAATATTTACATGACCAAGGAATGTTTTGGGCCGTGATTCAAAAGAAACAAGGAGCGGCTTCGTTTACTACCAAAATGGAAGAAGTTTATGGTAATGCAGAAAGAGTATCCCATGAAAGCGGATATAATGTTGTTTGTAGTAGGAAAAATTAAATAAGCTATGAATTCAATTGAGAGTAATTCACTTCGGCAAATAAAGGAAGAAAACACTCTCAATTTTTTTATTAAACGCTAATAAAAAAATTGTTGACATCTTGACAAAGTTGTGATAAGATAATAAAATGCATTAGAATGTAAGAAAAACGAATTAATATTTATTTTTTTGATTAAAAAAATGTGAGGTGTGATATAT
>DATESD010000058.1:0-2060 GCA_035270985.1 Bacilli bacterium
CTTGCCAAAAGTAAGTGTGCCCATGGCAATGAGGTTGTTAATTTTTTGATTATAGTAAAAAGCTTTTTTATCATCCTTATAAGGGGTGATAATTACAAGTGTATCCTTGTTCAAATAGCTAATTTGGGCTTTGAACTCAAAAGCTTTGCCCTTGTGAAATTTTGGAATATTCACATATAGTTCTCGTGAGTCTTTATTGTTTATTGCCTTGAACACCACTTTTCGATTTTGAAAAACGATATCTCCTTGCATGGAGTCGGTTGGCATCTTAAGTTTTCCATTTGGAAATGGAATAATATGTTTATAGTCATAGCGCTTGTGATTAACAAAATCAAAAATTGTCGCCCCTACGAGCCCCATATAACTATTATCTGCAATTGTGAGCGCAACACCGAAAGTTTCATCACCAAAGAAATAATAATCCCATTCCTTGATTCTGCTCTTCTTAGCTTTGACCATATTACGGTCATAGTCTAGCACTAGGCTCGTCGCATAACCTGGATGTTTGACTTCACCCAATTCATTGAGCAAGTTGTCTTTAATCGTTACTTGTGTTTGTTTCATGACGTTCCTCCTTATATTTTTCTAAGTTTGTTTTTAAAATCACCACTAAAGGGATAAAGGTTAATATGGCGACAATCGCTCCAGCTAGATAAATGTGTGGAGTTGGAACATATTGAATTGCCCCAAATTCGTCAAGATATTGAGTTCCACCATTTTTAATAATCGTTGAACCAATAAATGGTCCGACAACCATCGGTACTAGGACGAAGAAAAACATCCTGACACCACTAAATACACCAACTCGATCACGTGGCATAATGTCGCGAGCCATCGCATTAAGTGGAACTAAAGCGACTAGGTTTGCGCCCATCATTACGGTTCCTCCTAACATTGTGAGAATGATAACTACCGACTCATCATCTTTAACGTAGAGTCCAAAGAAGAATAGTGATAGCATCCCTAGGATATAGAAAACCGTCGCCGGAACAAGAAAGCGTTTCTTGCCGTATTTATCAACGAGGCGTCCACCGACAAAGGAAATTATAGAAGCAAAGATTAAAATACCACCAAGGATTAATGCATAATCAGTAATACCGACGTAGTATTCGAAGTAAATAATGAAGTAAGGTAGAAAGACTTGTTGAGCAATACCAATAACCATGATCGCGGAAAATATGACATATATTAACCAATTACGCTTTATATTTTTAGGTACAAAACCATAAATTAAGTCTTTGAAATAGTGACTGTCTTCCTTTGGTTTAGCTTCATCTTTAATCACGAACAGGCCAATAATCCCTGCAATCGTAACAGTAATTCCCACGATGAGGAAGAATGTTAACCAGTTGCCTGTTTGCGTAAATGAGTCAAGAGCACCAAATACAACAAGCATGCCAATAAGTGGCATCGTTGCCAGCACGCCTTCAGCACGTCCGCGGTTTTTAGTGGTCGTAACGTCGTTGACCCAAGCAAAGAAGTTTGCATCATTTGCCGTTGAACCAATAAAAGTCATCACACAGTCCAGTAAAATAATCAAAGCGACTGTGAGGATTACCACATTACTATGAGGAAAAATCATCGCGACATTATTTCTAGTAATGAAGGCAAAAGCGACAATGCTTAAACCCCATAAAATATAGCCGCCCGACATAAAGATTTTACGCTTACCTAACTTATCACTCAGGGCTCCCATTGTCAGCGTCGCAACTGTGGCGACAATTGCGCTAAGGGCGACCATCCAGGCAATCGCCGTTGGATCATAGGTGACAGTTTTGTAAATATAGACATTCAGATACATGTTTTCAATTGTCCATGCGACTTGTCCAATCAACCCAAAAAGAACAAGAATTGTCCATTTTTTGGCCCCGAGTTTATTATTATTCATAACTTTTCCCCTTAAATATAAGTATATAATAACATAAGGTAAATTAAGTAGCAGACAATGTCTCATTAGAGGAGTGAATATTGGGGCTTCGAGCCTTATTATTATTGAAGTAAATATTATGCTACAATTTATTTGTTGGAAAGAAACGAGGATTAAATCATGAATAGTAAAA
>DATESD010000059.1:0-5745 GCA_035270985.1 Bacilli bacterium
ATCTGATTCTCGGCGCCTAGCATCGATAATTTCTTGGGGAATTGTTGATATGTTGTGGGGAGCCTTGTCGATGATTGGAATTTTAATTATTATGTATGTTGTTAACTGGAAACTAGCCTTGATTATTACGGTTTTGGTTCCTGTACTAGCCGCCATTAGTATTTATTTTCGTAAGAAAATCCTTGTTTCTTATCGTGGTGTGAGAAAAACCAATTCAAAAATAACTGCAAGTTATAACGAAGGAATACTCGGTAGCAAGACGACGAAAACATTAGTGCTTGAAGCAGACCGTGATCGTGAATTTGATATCTTGTGTGACAAGATGCGTAAAGACTCGATTAGAGCAATAACTTACTCCGCCTTATTTTTCCCAATTCTACTAGTAATAGGTTATGTTGCTGTGGCCATTACTCTTCGCGCAGGAGGGCACTTAATTATTATTGAAGGAGCTATCGGTGTAGCAACACTATACTTCTTTATTACTTGTACAACCCAATTCTTTGACCCAATCATGAGTATCGCGAGAATACTCGCAGAGTTTCAACAAGCTCAAGCATCAGCCGAAAGAATTATTTCGTTAATTGAAACATCTCCTGATATATATGATAGCAGTGAAGTTATTGCTAAGTACGGAACTTTATTAGAGCCAAAGAAGGAAAACTGGGAAAAGCTAAAAGGAAAAATAAGTTTTGAAAATGTAACTTTCCAATACCAAGGTGGAGAAAAAGTCTTAGAGAACTTTAATCTTGATGTTCCTGAAGGGACGTCAGTTGCTTTAGTAGGGGAAACCGGAGCTGGTAAGTCAACGATTGTTAATTTGGTCTGCCGTTTTTACGAACCGACCGCGGGCAGAATCTTAATTGATGGCGTTGACTATAAAGACCGTTCGATTGCTTGGCTTCACCATAATTTAGGCTATGTCTTACAAACGCCACACCTATTTAATGGCACAATTATGGAAAACATTCGTTATGGTCGCTTAGATGCGACTGATGAAGAAGTAATTGCGGCTGCGAAAGCGGTAAGCGCTGATGAATTTACTATTAAATTTGAAAAAGGTTATGAAACAAATGTCGGCGAAGGGGGGTCTAAACTCTCAGTTGGTCAAAGACAGTTGATTTCTTTTGCCCGAGCATTACTAGCTGATCCACGAATCTTGATTTTGGATGAGGCGACATCATCAATCGATACGAAAACAGAAGAGTTAATCCAAGGCATAATCAATAAATTATTAAAGGGAAGAACGACCTTTGTTGTTGCTCATCGTTTATCAACAATTATCGCCGCTGATATTATCTTAGTTATCAAAGACGGCAAGATAATTGAAAAGGGAAACCATGAAGAATTGCTCGCTTTAAAGCGTGAATACTATGAACTTTATCGGGATCAATTTATTAATGAACAAATTGAAAAAAGCAAATATTAATAAAAGGAGCGTTTTTTACGCTCCTAAATTTTTATCTAGCGAAGATAATTATTGCCTGACAAGCACAGTGGCTTGCACCACGTAAACTTATCAACATAAGCAGTGAAAAGCGATTAAAAGGCAAGGAAACAGCCTAGGAAGGCTTTTAAACACAGGGTAACGTAAAAAAAATCAAAAATCTTGTAAAAACATTATTATTATAGTAAAATAGACTAAAGGGGATAAAAACTATGAAATGTATATTTATATATAATCCCGTAAGTGGTCGTGGTCAAATTCTCAATTGGGTTGAATATATTACCAAAACCTTAGCGACTGTTTATGATGTTGTTGACGTTTATCCCTCGAAATCATCAAGAGATATTACTGAGGTAACGATTAAGGCTTGCGAAGAATATGATGCAATAATATTCTCTGGCGGTGATGGAACTTTTAATGAAGTTGCGATGGGGGTTGCCTCATGCCTTCGCCGACCACCCCTAGGCTATATTCCGCAAGGAACGACTAATGATATCGCAAGAAATTTAAAAATACCCCGCAACATAAAGGGTGCTTTAAAGGTTATCTTAGCGGGTAAAACAATACATCATGATGTCGGGAAGATAAATGATCATTATTTTGTTTATGTTGCGGCAATTGGAGCTTGTACAGGGACTAGTTATACAACAAAACACGAGGAAAAGCGACTTCTCGGTCGTTTAGCTTATGCAAAGAACGGACTAAATGAGTTCTTCACAACACCATTATCAAAAATAAAAGTAATTTCTGAAGATAAAAGTATTGAAACAACAGTGCCGTTAGTATTAGTCCTTAATTCGCTTAGTGTTGGGGGGCTACCGTTTAACCGTTACGGGTACTTAAATGATGGTCAATTTGATGTGATACTCTTCAATAATGATAAGAGTAAAGGACGTTTAAACATTATAAAGTTCTTTTTGTCGAGAATTTTAGGTTTAAGAAAAGCAAAAACGGCCATTGCCCTGCATGCTAGTAAGTTTAAAATTGAAATTGATGGCGAGCAAACGTGGTGTATAGATGGAGAAGAGGGTCCTAAAGGTAGTGTAACTATCGAAAACCTCCATAACCATTTAACGATATTTGCTCCTAAACGCAAGGCGAAGAGCCAGAAAAATAAATAGAGGTGTAATATGATTGATAAAAAAGATGCATTAAAGTTATGGGAAATAGAAATGGGCGACGGAGAATATGCTTATGATTTTAGTGGGAAGAAAATAAAAAAAGCTGATTACCTAGAAGACAATGAAGTTAGTTGGATAGTTACATACTTAAAACCGCTGGAATTAGGCGGTAAAGTAGATGGTGGTAATGTTATTATCATGCATCAAAGAACGCTAGAGGAAAAAGGATTAAGTTATCCTAATTTTAAAATAGTAGATCAAGAATATGTTGTTCAGTATGATGAAAAAGGCGACTTTTATTATGTTGAGAAGGTTATTTCTGATGATGAGGATGACGATTCATATTTCATTTAAAAAATGAGTTACTATTAAACGAGTAACTTTCTTTTATAATACTTAGATTGGAGAGAAAAACATGCGAATTATAGCTGGAAAAAATAAAAGCCGCAAATTACTATCACTAGAAGGCCGTAATACGCGACCAATGACAGATAAAATGAAAGAAACAATTTTTAATATTATTGGACCTTACTTTGATGGTGATATAGTTTTAGATTTATTCGGTGGCAGTGGCGCCTTAAGTCTTGAAGCATTGAGCCGGGGAGCAGGTCATGCTCATATTGTTGAAGTAAGTAAAGATGCAATGCACGTCGTAAAAGAGAACATTGCTAGTTTTAAAGAAGAAGCAAGCACGACAACCTATAATATTGACTATAAAATTGCCTTAAATATGTTTGCAAGGGGAAAACAAAAGTTTGATATTATCTTTTTAGATCCGCCATATCATTTAAATGTCACTGAAGAAATCATTGATTGCATTATTGATAATGATATGCTTGCTGATTCAGGGATGATTATTTGCCAATATGTTCGAAGAAATTACTTGCCGCAAGAGACAGAAAAATTACTTATCATAAAGAATTTTAATTATGCCTCTAGTGAAGTTTGCATTTATCAGAAAAAATGAAAAAAGGAATTAATTAATATGAAAGTAAAAGTTCTTTCTATATTGAATATTTCTTCTTTACATTTAGTTAAGTTTAAAGTATAATATATTGAGTTAAATTGTCCTGGTAGCTCAGCTGGATAGAGCAACGGCCTTCTAAGCCGTCGGTCGAAGGTTCGAATCCTTTCCAGGACACCATATTAATAATAAATGTCTAGGATTAATCCTAAGGCATTTTTTTAATAGCAATAAAAAAACTCGTTTTCTTGGGAAAACGAGTTAATACACATATGGTTTATCCAATTAATGGGCCTTAAAACTTCTTGCTAAAAAGTTGTATGTTATTGTTTTAAAGGCTCTTCAGAAATTTCTTTCACCTGTTTTGTTTTCTTGGTTTTATACTTGTTTATTTCATAAATTATTTTCATGACAAAGTATGTACCGAGAATTATTATATAAAGAATTAAGTTAATTGTTTTTGTATAATTTAAAATCAAATGAACAAAAAGTAAGACGTAAATCAGATAAGCGGCTGATTGCAACAATTTCCAAGTTTTATTTTTCATCTTTTTTCTGATTGTCGCAAATGATGTAATAAATAGGGGAATCATTAGGACAAAGACAATTAGTCCAAACCATTCAAGAGAACGGGTTGCATTTAGCCATTCCATTAAATAATTTAAAGCATGGGGAGTTGCAACAATAAAACCAATGATTGAATACTCTCTTCTAACACCCATAAATTTAAGTCGTAACTTACTTTTATTTTTTAAAGCTCCTGTGAGCATAACGATATAAAAGAAACTTAAGCCTAAAAAACCTTTTACAAAAGGCAAAGCCGGAGCTTTATCCCTAAAAATAAAGGACACAATTGAGATTACAACGGCGGCAATATAAATCTTTACGTTATGTTTCCTAATGAATTGATTGGCGTAAATCGCCAATAGTGTTAAGATTACTAAAAAAATAGCAACAATCATTAAATACCCTCCTTAAATGATTTTTTAAAATAGTAGATTACTATACATTGCCCTAAAGAAATGTAATTTAGTATATCATATTATTTTTATTAATCAGTATAAATGCTCAGAAATAATAAAAACTGCAGTGCTTGCTTTATCTAGCAAGATTATAAAAAACATATTTTCTCGTTGCTTACTTTTAATCCTCGATAAAAAAATATTGACAGTTTAATTACTGTCAATATTTTCTTTTTGTTTGAGTTTATGTTCATACATTTTCTCATCGGCTTCATTTAGTGTCTCTTTAACATTAGAATTGCTTTCTCCTTGAAAAAGACTGTATCCAAAAGCAACTGTTGGGAAGTGAACATTTATTTTTCTTCTTTTAGTAAGACGAACGTTCAGTTCTTCGAGTTGACGGTCGATTCTTTCTCGATTGATGTCCTTACTGATAATACAAAATTCATCTCCACCAATACGGTAGTGACTATAACTGCTATCAAAAGAATTTTTAATAGTCTCAGCTACCTCTTTTAAAACAATATCTCCATATTCATGTCCCCAAGTATCATTAACAGCTTTAAAATCGTTAATATCAATCATAATAATAGAAAACATTTTTTTACCTTTCAAGTTAAGCAATTTTTTTTCAAATGCAGTTCGGTTATAAATTTGCGTTAGGGCATCAAAACTACCTTCAAAATCAAATAATATAATATAAAACAATAATAACGATAAAGTTACGCAATGCCATGTAGAATATATTGCGGGGGAAAATATTTGAATAAATGTTCCGATTATAGTGAAAGAAGCTAAAGCAGCAATTTTCCATTTGATTGGATAAAGTTTTTTTCGGCTCACATGCCAAGTTATCACAACTAATAGTAAGATATTAATAATGTAGATAATGGCGAAAACAAAAAATATACTACCTCTTATGTAGTTGTTGTTACTATCTACATAAAAAATCAATTTAAAGAAAGGGGACAAAAGCACAAGAATAGCATTAATTATAGCTGGCAAAAACAAAACCTTGTGGGTCTTTAAATATCTTGCATCAAAAATACCAATTAGAAAAATCGGAATAAAAGGCGAAAGTGAAAAACCAACAATGTTAAAAAAAATATTTAAGCCGGTTAAACTAGCTCCGCTATCACCGACTAATATTGTCCCAACTTCTGATAGAATAATGATGACAGTTAAAACAATTGTGTATGAGAAAGATCGTTTTAGATTATTTTCCATTACCCTATTAGTATTTAATAATATAAA
>DATESD010000060.1:0-5759 GCA_035270985.1 Bacilli bacterium
GAAATTAGCCGATATTTTAATTGTTTCAACAATGGATCAATCGCATTATAAACATGTTATGAAAGCTTTAGATGTAGGTTATGATATTTTGCTGGAAAAGCCGATCGCCGTAACAGAAGAAGAGTGTCATAAAATCGCAGAAAAGGCAAAAAATTTAGACCGTAAAGTAGCGGTTTGCCATGTTCTAAGGTATACACCATTTTATAAGAAACTAAAAGAATTGCTTGATCTGAACACTATTGGTAAAGTGAGATCGATAACACAAACAGAAAATGTGGGTTATTACCATTATGCTCACAGTTACGTGCGCGGTAACTGGCGTCGCGGGGATGTAACTTCCCCGATGGTGGTTGCTAAATGCTGCCATGATTTTGATATTATTAAATGGTTGATTGGTGCGGAATGCACGGCTATTTCTTCTTTTGGCAACTTAGATTACTTTAAAAAAGAAAACGCTCCAAAAGGAAGCGCTGATAATTGTTATAAATGTCGCATCGACTGTCCTTACAACGCCATAAAATTTTATGAGAAAAATCCGGATTGGTTTATGATCTTTTCGCTAGACCCAGATGTTCGAAAAGTTTTAAGCAATCCTGATCATCCGTATGGAAAGTGTGTTTATAAGTGTGATAATAATGTTGTTGACAACCAAGTTATTAATATGGTGTTTGCTAATAACGCTGTCGCGCAATTAAACATGACTGCCTTTTCTAATGAAATGCACCGGAATCTAAAAATCCACGGAACTATCGGAGAAATAGAAGGCGACCTAGAAGGGATGACAATAATGGTTAAAATATTCGGTGGGAAAACTGAAACAATCGATGTAAGAGCGATGGCTAGCGATTTTTCTGGGCATGCTGGTGGTGACAAACGCATGATTCTCGACTTCATTAACAATGTTCGTGATAAGAGCGGCAAGATAGCCTTGACTGATATTTCTGAGGCCTTAGACAGCCACAAGATGGCTTTTAGAGCCGAAGAGTCAAGACTATTAGGCGGACAGTTAAAGACGATTTAAAGTTGAAAACGTTGTTAAGCAAAAAGACTTGACACCATATGTTTGCTATGATATAATGTATCAAACAATGAAAATAAGGAGGTATTATTTATGGCTGTAAAATTAAGATTACAAAGATTCGGTGCAAAGAAAAGACCGTATTATCGTGTTGTTGCAACAAATAGCACAAGTCCAAGAGATGGACGCTTTATTGAAATAATCGGTACATATCATCCGATTGAAAAGAATGATGTAATTAAAATTGATGAACAAAAAGCTCTTGCTTGGTTAGCTAAGGGAGCTCAACCGACAGATACAGTAAAATCTTTATTCAATAAACTAGGAATAAACGAAAAATTTGCTAATAGCAAAAAGTAGGAAAGAAAATGCAAGAAATTAATTATGAAAAATTTTTGTGTGATCTAATCCAACCGCTAGTGTTATTCCCTGAAGAGGTTGCTGTTAAGGTCTTATCCGAAGAAGACAATACAATAATGGTACAAATAATTGTAAATCCTGATGATATAGGACGCATTATTGGCAGAAAAGGTAGAGTTATTAACTCTATTAGGACGATAGCTTATGCTTCAGCGTCACGCTTCGGGAAAAAAATTGAGATTTCTGTTGATTCATTTTAGTCGGTTTGCAAATATAAAAAGAAAGCAATGAGATGCTTTCTTTTTTATTTACTAAAGTTTTTTATTTTTTCAAAAGTTTCTTCACTAATAACATGTTCAATTTTACAACAATCAACTTCGGCGACTTCCAGAGTAACACCTAATTTGATTAGAAATTTTTTAATTTCATTATGTCTGTTGAGAACCTCTGTTGCTTGATGGCGGCCTTTTTCTGTTAGCAAAATAGCGCTGTAACTTTCTTTTTCGATTAAACCGGCCTCTTTCAAGGCATTCATTGCTTTAGTTACACCGGGGCGAGATACATTTAATAGTCTCGCTATTTCACTTGCTTTAACAATCCCGTGGTCTTGCTCGAGCATTAATATAGCTTCAATATAATCTTCGTTTGCCTTAGTTAGTTCTCTCATAAATTTATCACCTAATGTTATTATATCAAAAAAAGCAAAATAAAACAAAAAAAGCGTATCTTTATTTGAAAACGGTTTTAACATTGATTTTTAAAATCGTTTTTATTGACAATAAAACATGATATGGTATAATGTTAACCGTGGTTAACTATTGGAGGAAGTATGAGTAAGCAAATATTAAAACCAGGAAACGAAGGTCATTTAAGTGATTTGTTGATTGGCCAAAGAGCAGTGGTTTTAGCTCTACACAATGAGAATAAAGCTTTGCGAAGGCGCTTGTTAGATATGGGAATTACTAAAGGAGTCATTGTTGAAGTTAAGAAAAAAGCGCCAATGGGAGATCCTATTGACATTTTGCTGCGTGGATATGAGCTGTGCATTCGTAAAACGGAAACAAGTAATATAGATGTTAGAGTTGTGGACTAAATGAAAATAGCATTAGTAGGTAACCAAAATAGTGGGAAGACGACATTGTTTAATCTTTTGACAGGTTCTAATCAAAAAATAGGGAACTGGCCAGGGGTTACAATTGAACGGAAAATTGGTACAATTCGCAATACGAAACATGAAATTGTTGATTTACCGGGAATCTATTCTTTAAGTCCTTATACTATCGAAGAAGAGATTTCCCGAAAATATGTTTTTGAAGAAAAACCGGATTTAATTATTAATATAATTGATGCGACATCAATAGAAAGAAGCCTTTACTTAACAACACAATTACTAGAGTTAGATACAAAAGTCATCATCGCTTTAAACATGTCAGACATAGTTGAAAAGAAAGGTATTTATATTGATGCTAATAAATTAGCTGCTTTATTAAATACAACGGTTATTAAGATATCAGCACTTAAGAATACGGGGATTGAGCATTTAATCTCCCATATTCGCCGCGATGAAATTTTAGAAAATATGCATAATAAAATTTATTCGCCTTTAGTTGAAGAAGCAATCGAAGAAGTTAAGGTAGATATTGATCATAGTCGTTTTGTAGCTATTAAAATGTTGGAAAAAGATAATATGTTTTTGCAATATGAAAATGAAAAAGTTCAAAATAGGATTGCAGAAATAGAAGAAAGATTTGAAAGTGATGTTGAAGAAGTAATTGCCAATCAGCGCTATAACTATATTGAAAAGATAAAAGAAAAAGTAGTTATAACAAAAATTGTCAAGCAATCTACAACAGATAAGTTAGATAAAATATTTTTAAATAAATGGCTGGCAATACCGATTTTTGTTGTTATTATGAGTATGGTTTATATCCTCTCTGTTGGCGTGGTCGGAAGTTTTACTGTTGATTTTTTTGGGACACAAGTTGGTTTATTTGGTAAATGGCTAGGTAGTAGTTTAGAAACAATTAATACTTCAGCGTGGCTAATAAGTTTAGTTGTGGATGGTATTATTGCCGGTGTTGGGGCTATTTTAAATTTTATTCCCCAGTTAATTATTCTTTTCCTTTTAATATCACTATTAGAAGTTACGGGATATATGGCAAGGATTGCTTTTTTCTTTGATAAGGTTTTTCGGCGAATTGGTTTAAGCGGGAAATCGTTAATTCCTTTTATTGTTGGATCGGGATGTAGTGTTCCAGGGATTATGACATGCCGCACAATTGAGGACGAAGCGGAAAGGAAAATGACAATTTTTTTAACTCCTTTTATTCCTTGTAGTGCAAAATTACCAATCATTATTATTTTCTCAAGTTTCTTTTTTGAAAAGAACCAAGGACTAGTGGCTGTTTCTTTATATTTTTTAGCTATTATAGTTATCATTATTAGTGCCTTGATTTTGAAGAAATTCTTTTTTAAGGGGAATAATTCATCATATATTTCTGAATTGCCGGGATATAAACTTCCTAGTATAAAATATATAGTAAGAGATGTTTTTGATAAGACTTGGTCTTTCATTAAAAGAGCGGGTAGTATAATTCTTTTGTCTTCAATAGTTCTTTGGTTTATGTTAAGTTTTTCTTGGAAATTAGAATATGGTATCGCCGTTGATCATAGCATTCTAGCGGGGCTAGGTAATGCTCTAGCATGGTTTTTTTACCCAATTATAGGTGAATATAGTTGGGCAGCAACTGTTTCTGCAATCCAAGGCCTAGTGGCCAAAGAGCAAGTTGTTTCTTCAATGGCCGTTATTGCTGGATTTGGTGAAAACGTTGTAGAAGGGACAGTAATCTTTAGTAGTAGTATCTTTTCTTTCTTCACGCCGTTAAGTGCTTATACGTTTATGATGTTTAATTTGTTTAGCGCTCCATGCTTTGGAGCAATAGGGGCGATGCGAAAAGAATTAGGTAGCACTAAGCAAATGCTTAAAGCTGTAGGCTTTCAAACGGGGCTTGCTTGGTTTTTTTCAACATTAGTATTTCTAATAGGAACTTTATTGGGGGCGATATTTTGATTACATGGGCTGATATTATAATTTTAAGTATTATTGCAATAGTAGTTGGCGCTGTCTTGTATTTTTACGTGTTTAAAAATAGAGGGAATCCTTGTCATGGCTGTTCTAAAGCTAAAACATGTAATTTGACCTGTGATGATATTAAAGCCAAATTGAGAGAAGAATACAAAAAGTAGATATTATTCTATTTTTATTAGAAAAAAAAGCATTGTTTATTAATAAAAAAAGGCGTATAATATGTACATATGAACGAACGTTCATAGGTACATATTTTTTTTATGAGGTGAATGGTGGAAAATTTAGAAAAAAGTGCCAATCTATTTAAATCGCTTGGTGATGAAACAAGATTGAAAATAATCAAAGAAATATTTAACGAAAGCAAGTCAGTGTCAATAATAGCCGTTAATGTTAAGATGACGCAATCGGCAGTGTCACATCAATTGCAGTTATTAAAAATGAATAATATTGTTAAAAATGAAAGAAGAGGAAAATCCGTGTATTATAGTCTAACTGATGATCATGTTAGAACTATTCTTGAAGAAGTTTTTAAGCACGTCGAGCATAACTAGATATGAAAAATTTTATTAGACAATTTAAAATTGAAAATGCTAGTGGCAATATGCTTGCTAAAGCGAATATACTTTTAGAAAATTTAATTGGTAAAGGCAATTTTTCTCTGAATAAAGATACAGCAATATTAACGGTGACTTTTAAAGACGATGAAGAAATAAATGTTAAAAAAGCAGAAATAATTAACTTATTAAAGAAAATTGATGAAGAAATCGAAGTGCGTGAAAGAGAAGTTAAGCAGAGCTTTCGGAAGGTGTTAATTTTAGAGGAACTTGATTGTGCTAACTGTGCTGCCAAAATTGAAAGAATTTCTAAAAGACAATTTGATCACGAGTTTATCGTTGTTGATTTCGCAACAAAAAAGTTTGTTATTGAGACCACTGATGAAGAGTTGTTAAGTAACCTTAAGCAAAGGGTTCAAGATATTGCGACATCTGTTGATAGTGGAATAGTTGTTACCGAAAATATTAATCGCAAAAGCGAGGCTGAAGAGACACAAGTTAAAATCGATAAAAAAAGACTAAATGAATTTATTATCGGCTTTAGTATTTTTATGGTTGGTTTTATTTTGAAGACCGTCTTAAACAGTATTGGCTATGAAAACGACTTAATTAAAACGCTTATTATTTATGTCTTATATATCCCGGCTTATATCCTTCTTGCCAAAGATGTTTTATATAGTGCTTTTAAAAATATAGCTTCGGGTCGTTTTTTTGATGAGAAATTTTTAATGGCCTTAGC
>DATESD010000061.1:0-9719 GCA_035270985.1 Bacilli bacterium
ATAAAGTTACGACAGCAATAAGAAGACAGAGTTTTGAACACATGTTTGAAACATGTGTTTATGAGGAGAAAGATATGAAAATATTTGATATTCATAGCGATATGCTATACGATCTAAACAAACAAAGTTTAGCGGGGAATGATACGAGGTTTAAAGATTATCACGTTCCCCAACTACAAAACAGCTGTATTAAAGGTGCTGTTTGGACAATGTATTCACCTGATGATTTTGATTTGCTAGAAGCCGTAAAACGAGCAATTAGCAAAATAGATTTACAAGAGTTACCAGGATTTGAAGTAATCTTTGGTCTTGAGGGATTGCGAAATTTAGAAAAAGTTGAAGATATTAACAAACTATATGAATTAGGATTTCGTCATGCGATGCTTACTTGGAATGAAGAAAACAAATATGCAACTGGTGTTGCGGGAGATCATAACCGGGGCCTAACAGCAGAAGGTGCACGCCTAATTAAACGGATGGAAGAACTAGGGATGATTATTGACCTTGCTCATCTTAATGAAAAAAGTTTTTATGATGTCTTGCAAATTGCTAATAAGAATATTATTTATTCTCATGGCTGTGTTAAAGATATTTGCAATCATCGCCGTAATGTTACCGATGACCAAATGCGGGCCTTAAAAAAAGTAAATGGCTTGCTAGGGCTAACACTTGCTAAAAATTTTGTCAGTTCTATCGAAGAAGAAAAAGATTTAACTCATTTTCTTAATCATTTAGATAGAGCAGTAGATATAATGGGAATCGATTATGTTTGTTTTGGTTTTGACTTTATGGATTATTTATCAGATTTCCCTAATGAAAACATTATTGATGTTCCTGATGCGACTAAGGCATACCGTATTATTGAAGGTATGCGAAAGAATGGTTATTCAGAAACAGAAATTGAAAAAGTTTGTTGGCGTAATTTTTATGATCGTTATTATGATAAAGTAGTTCTAAAAGGAGAAAAGAAGTGAAAAAAGCTAATGTTGAAGGCCTAGATAGCCTAATTAAGGCGGCCCTTGTTGATGATGTCTTTCCTGGTGCAAACTATACTTTAGTAACCGATAAAGATGAAATATACGGAAGCTTTGGTAAAAAGGCTGTTTACCCAGAAATAGAAGATAATGACCTTGATACTATTTATGATATGGCTTCTTGCAGTAAAGTTATTAGTACGACGACATCAATAATGATGCTTCTAGAACAAGGCAAATTAAGACTTTACGATTCAGTTAAAAAATATATTCCCCGTTTTCGTTATAGTGAGGTAACAATTTGGGATTTAATGACTCATTCATCGGGGTTACCGTCAGATATTATTCGGGCTTCACGCCTGAAAAGTCGCGAAGAAGCACTTGATAAAGTTTTTGATTCATTATTAATATATGAAAAGAACACTAAAATTGTGTATTCAGATATTGGTTTCATTATCCTTGGCTTGGTAGTTGAGGCGATCAGTGGGATGGGCCTTGATGAATTTGCGAGAATAAATATCTTTGAACCATTAGAAATGACATCAACAGGATATAATCCAACAGATACAATAAGATGTGCACCAACTGAAGAACGTAAAGATGATATTTACAACGGGGTTCTCCGCGGCAAAGTTCATGATGAAAAAGCATATATTATGGGTGGAGTTGCGGGGCACGCGGGCTTATTTTCTTGCGTTAAAGATTTGAATCATTTTATTAAAATGATTTTAAATGATGGAGTTTATAACGGGAAACAAATATTAAGTAAAGCGACAATTGATTTATTGTTTACACCGCAAATAGCGGTTAAGGTGGGAATCTCGCTTGATGATGATAAGCGAGGATTAGGTTGGATTGTTAGAGGCACCTTCTGCTCGGCAGGAGATTTGGCTAGCCCCCAAACGATCCTCCATACTGGCTTTACGGGAACGAATATTTTTGTGGATCTAATTAATCGTGTTGGCTTTTCAATGCTAACAAATAGAGTTCATCCAACGCGGGATAACGTTAAAATAATTCCGTTTCGCGGGATGTTAGGAAATTATATAATTGCTCATTTTGGAGGTAACAATAGTGGAAATTAAAAAATTTAAACAAGAAATGGTTAGCGAAGTCGTAAGGCTGTGGAACGAGAGTGTTGTTCCATATGCAATATACGCTGAGTTTACTGATGAAAGCTTTACAAAAAAGTTTTTAGAGAATCCTTTTTATGATAATGATGGAAGTTGTGTCGTTATTGATGAAGGGAAAATAATTGCTTTTGGGAATGCTACTTATAATAACAACAGCCTTGAACCAGAAAAAACGCCAGGATACATTACTTGTATCGCGGTTGATAAAAAATACTGGCGCCAAGGAATTGGCTCGAAGGTTTTGCATTACTTAGAATCATTCTTGCAAAGTAAAGGGAAGACTTTTATCCGCACTTTTTTTGCTAATCCCATTAATCTAAAATGGTATGTGCCGGGATACGACAAGCATGAGCATGCTGGAGCTCCAGCAGTAGAAGTAAATAGTCCATTTTATTTTTTGTTGATGGCTAATGGATATAACGTCAATGGTCAACAAGATGCTTATCATGTTGATCTAACAAAATTTGAAATGCCCCAAAGAGTTTTAGATAAAATTGCGGAAAATGAAAAAGATGGTTATACAATAACAATCTATGACGAAAAGAAGCATTATGGATTTGAAGAATTGTTTGATGCCCTTAAAAGCGAAGAATGGCGCAGTGCAATTAGAAAAAACCTCGCTAAAGATCAACCGCTACCGATTTTGATTGTGCAAAAAGATGGAGAAATTCTCGGGTTTACTGGACCGATTAATAATGAGCCAAGTGGGAGAGCTTTTCTTGCTGGCGTTGCAATCCACCCCAAAACCCAAGCTCGTGGCTTAGGAAAGACGATGTTTTGCTCTTTGTGCCAAAAGTCAAAAGAGAATGGTTCAACATTTATGACATTATTTACCGGCGCTGATAATAAAGCGCGGAACATTTATTTATACGCAGGTTTAAGAGTAGTTCGTTCGTTTATAATTATGAGAAAGGAACTTGTATAAAATGGCAAAGACACTTATGGCTATCGGCGGTCACGTTGGGGACATGGAATTAACTGCCGGATGTGTGTTAGCACACCAAGCATTACATGGTGATAAAATTATCACAGTTGCTTTAACCGCCGGTGAAAGAGGAAATCCGAAGACGATGAGTCAGGCTGATTACCGCTTACAAAAGGTTAAAGAAGCCGAGGAATTTGCGACGATGTTAAAAGGGGAAGCAATTGTTTTTCCTTATCCTGATGGAGAACTACCCGATAATGATGAAGTTAGATGGCAAGTAGCGGCTTTAATTAGGAAATATCGCCCGAATGTTATCTTTACGCATTGGAATAAAAGTATGCATAAGGATCACATTAACACTAATAAAATTGTTATCGATGCCTCTTTTTGGGCGGGAATAGATGTTGGTGATAAATTAGAAGGAGCACCTTGTTGGGCCCCTGTCTATTTTTGCGAGAATTGGGAAGATAGGGAAGATTTTGATCCTTATATTATTACTGATTGTAGCGATGGATATGATTTGTGGTGTCAAGCGATTAGTAAACACTGGTTTATTATGAACAGCCCATCATTTAGATATTACGATTACTATACTCACTTAACCTATGTTAGAGGAGCTTTAGGTAAGTACCAACATGCCCAATGCTTTAATGTTCAAGGATATCAAAAATTTACGAAAGTTAGTTTTTAAATATGAAATATAAACCTTACAAATTAAAACCTGGAGATACAATAGGCTTAATTTGTCCGGCCTTTAAAAACCCTGATGCGACATCAACAGAAAGAGCAGTAGAATATTTAAACAAAAAAGGATACAAAGTTATCGTCGGAGAGTCTTGTTATGCTAGTGAAGGCTACTTAGCAGGAAGCGACCACTCAAGAGCTCGAGATGTAGAGAAAATGTTTGCTGATGAAGAAGTAACGGCAATTATTTGTATGCGAGGCGGTTACGGGGCTAGTAGAATGGTTGATTTAATTGATTATAATATAATCAAAAATCATCCGAAAACATTTGTTGGTTATAGCGACATTACTGTTTTGCTTAACGCTATTTATCGCAAGGCCAAAGTTCCCACAGTTCATGGGATGGTAGGGTTCGCTTTGGGAACAGAAAAATTTGCTGGTTTGAGTGAAGATGATTTTTGGAATTTCATGACTAAAGATCAAAAAAATCGTATTTTAAAGGATCCTTTGCAGAAAGCAAAGACTTTAATTGGCGGAACTTGTTGTGGAGAAATAGTGGGGGGAAACCTAAGCCTACTAGCGACAATGATAGCTAGCGACTACAGTGCTGACTTTAAAGATAAAATTATTTTTATTGAAGAAGTTGATGAAGAGCCGTATAAACTGGATCGATATTTCTCTACCTTACGTCTGTCGGGAAAACTTGCGGAAGCTAAAGGTTTTATCTTTGGATATTTTTCCGATTGTGAACCGATAGAAAAAAGAAAAGGAACGCAGACTTATCTTGATTTAATTAAAGAATATTTTTCACCATATCAAAAACCGATTATATATGACTTCCCTTCAGGGCACTCTTATCCGTTTATTAATATTCCTTTAGGAATTGAAGCAAGACTTGATGCTGATGAAAAAAGCATTACCATATTAGAAGAATTTTATAATAAAAAAAGATAAAGGAAAAAGGAGATATTATGAATAAAGCGCTAAAGAGATTTACTTTGCCTGGTTATGTTACTTATTATGGAACAAACAAAAAAGTTATGATCCCTACTGAATATAAAGAAAAAGATGAAGAGTTAAGAGGAGTATGGTTTTCAACTGTTGCTAACATTGATATGGATATAATGACTAACCCTGATGAAATCAAACAGTATTTGCTCGGAGTAATTAGTAAAGTTAAAGAATTTAATATGAATACTGTAGTTTTCCAAGTTAGACCGATGAATGATGCTTTTTATCCATCGAAACTAAATCCGTGGAGTCGTTATATAACCGGAGTTGAAGGTAAAGATCCAGGCTTTGATGTGTTCGGATTCTTTGTTGAAGAAGCAAAAAAAGCTGGGATAACAACTCATGCATGGATAAACCCATATCGCGTTACTGGCCAAAAACTTGATGAGCTTAAAATGACGAAAGAAGAATTCGTGAAGACGTTACATAAAAAGAATTTTGCTCGTCGTCACCCTGAATGTGTAATCTTAACAGAGCATTCTAAACTGATTCTTGATCCAGCTAGTCAAAAAGTAAGAAAATTCGTTTCTGATACCGTTTTAGAAATTGCTAGAAACTATGATATTAAAGCCGTTCATATTGATGATTATTTTTATCCATATGAGCCGATAGCTGATGCCGATGAAGAAAGCAAATTTAAAGAAAGCAAGTTCGAGAAACTATCAGATTTCAGAAGAAATAATGTTGATAAGCTAATCAAGATGATTTCCCAAAAGCTAAAAAAACTTGATAAAAAAGTAGAGTTTGGAATCAGCCCTTTTGGAATATACCGAACTAACTCTAAGTTTTTTGATGTTGGTGAAGAAGATGAAGCTTCTTGGGATAAAGGTTCAAACAACCATAAAGGATGCTATAGTTGCTATAAAGGCTTATACGCTGATGTTTATTTGTGGATGAAGAAAAAATGGATTGATTATGTAGTACCACAAAATTATTTTGATTTTAGCAACACCAAAGTTGATGAAAACGGCGTCGAAACATGCCGAGTAAGATACGCTGATTTAGCGAAGTGGTGGAGTTGGGCTGCTGATAAAACAAAAGTTAAACTTTACATGGGACAGGGTTTCTACCGTTATTCTGATGTTGGAGATTGGGCTAATCCCGAAGAAATTATTAATCAATTAAAATTTAATCAGGTTTTTCCGAACGTTAAGGGAACAGTGTTTTTCACATACAAAAATTTTGTTGAAGATAAACATCAATCAGCCATCAAGGCCCGAGAACTGTTGAAGGATATTTGGACAAAAGAGGTTTCTGAGATATAAGATGAGTAGCACTTTTGAGTGCTGCTTTTCATATAGGAAATAATTACTAAGTAAAAGCTTGATGACGAGAGTTTTAACATGTCTATAATACATAAAACTTTTAATGAAAGTTAGCGGTTGAAATAATTTTTAAAATGACCTTGAAAAAAACTCGTTTTTATAGTATAATTGTAGAAACTATTATATGGTTGTATTTTTCTGTTTTTTGATTTCAAAAAAGAATAACTAGGAGAAAACTATGTATAAGATATACCCTAATGTCAAGAAAATTTCCTTAAATCAAGGAGAGTTTCTTGTAAAAGAAAAATTGACCGTTTTTTTTCATAATGAAAAAGAAAACGTTTTTACAATAACAAAAGATTTTGTTGACGAAAAAAAGATTGTTTCTGCAACAGAAGCAGATATTATTTTTATTAAAGATACCGCTCTTAGCTTCGAGGCCTACAAGATTGAAGTAAAAGAAAAGATTTATATTTACTATCAAACACGACAAGGAGCACTTTTTGCTCTCCAAACACTAAAACAAATTATCATGCAAGGAAAAACAAAGATTGACTATTTACAGATATATGATGAACCAGACATAAAAATCCGGGGATTTATGCTCGATATTAGTCGCGATAAAGTACCAAAAGTGGCAACCATTAAAGCTATTATCGATAAAATGGCTGCCTTAAAGATGAATCACTTCGAGTTATATGTTGAAGGCTTCTCTTTTGGATATCAAAGTTTCCCCCAATTCTTAGAAGCAGATGGCTACATCAGCGTCGCCGAATATCAAGATCTTGAAGATTATGCTAATCTTCTGGGAATTGATATGGTACCAAATCAAAATGGATTTGGCCACATGGCAAAATGGTTAGCGACGGAAGAATATGCCGATTTAGCTGAATGCCCTGAGGGAATCTTTTTGTGGGGTAAACATCGAAAACCAAATACTTTAAATCCGCTTGATCCTCGCTCACTTGAACTTATCAAGAAAATGTATCTAGATATGTTGCCATACGTTAAGTCTCCTTACTTCAATATGAATTTTGATGAACCTTTTGAATTAGGCAAAGGTAAAGCTAAAGAAGAATGCGAGAAAAACGGAATTGGAAATATCTATATTGATTATGTTCTTAAAGCTTACGAAATAATAAAAGAATATAAAAAGACACCACTTATCTGGGGAGATGTTTTAATAAAACATCCAGACTTGCTCCACCGTCTACCAAAAGAGATGATCTTTGTTGATTGGGGATATGATGCAACACATCCATTTGATAGAAATTTAGGGCTTTTAAAAGATTTAGGAATTAAATTTATGGCTGCTCCAGGAACAACAAGTTGGTCAAGCTTCGCGGGACGAACTAGCGATTGGCCAGAAAATATTGCTAATGCTTGTTTGGCCGTAAAAAAACATGGTGGCGAAGGTGTAATCCTCACCGATTGGGGAGATTTCGGCCACTTACAATTTTTGCCGATATCATATCCAGGATTAGTTTATATGGGGCTTTATTCATGGCGAATGAAAGAAGGCACATATTTACTGATGAAAGATTATTTGGACAACTATATCTTCAATGACGCAGCCGGAATTATGGGCGAAGGCTTGTTAGATCTAGGTAATTATTATCGTTTCGAAAATGATTATCGCGGTAATGGGACGCCAACATTTTATAATTTCATGTGGGCTAGTATCGCTAACAAGGAAGAAGATAAAATAAATTATTATCTTACTCGCGCTAAATCAATGTTTCTAAGTCATGAAAAATTTAATTTAATGCAAAAATTCTTAGACTTCAAAGAATATGAATTAGGATTGACGAAAATGCATTGTAGTGATGCTGATGTCGTGAAGGCGGAGATTAAACAAACCATTAACTTTATTCGCATATCGCAAAAAGTTAATATAGGGTTGAATAAAAGTATTGATCTAGATTTACGAAAAAAATATTTACAAGAAGTAGTAGCTACAAAAAATAGTTTTATTGATGAACAAAAAAGACTTTGGCACATAAGAAATAAATCAGGCGGATACAAAGACA
The DNA here is from genome assembly GCA_035270985.1 of Bacilli bacterium. Taxonomy (GTDB): domain Bacteria; phylum Bacillota_I; class Bacilli_A; order ML615J-28; family CAG-698; genus JAAYBG01. The sequence continues at coordinate 8,023 of DATESD010000061.1, forward strand.
GTATCTTCCTTGTTACAGAGTTTATTGATTTTGCTGAAAGCATGTTAGATTTTTTGAATAAACGAGGTGAAGATTATGAAATCTAAAATAAAATATAATCCCGAAGTAATAAAAAAGGTATTTACATGGTTAATATTATTATCTGTTTTTGCTCTTTTGGGAGGAACAATAGTAAAAAGTTATGATGCAAATCATAAATCATCATATTCAAAACTATTAGATGTAGAAATACCGTCCGGAAGTTATGAAGATTACTTAAAAGTTAAAGCGGGAATTAATCCTAATCGGTTAAATGAATTTAAATTAGCTGATTATTGGCAATACTTAAATTTCCCGGAAGATAAGTCTATCTTTGTTGATGGCAATACAGCTAAAGCAAGTGAAGAAGCGCTTGATTTTGCTGCTAATTATTTAGTCGACGGTAAAAAGGGTTATTATACTGGCGAAAACGGCACTGCTACTTGGGATTTAAAAAACATTCCAGAAGCAGGGTTATATAATATTATTATAAATTATTATATGCCTCAAGGCGGCGGCAGCAACGCGGAAAGACTAGTTAAAATCAATGACGAGTTGTCGTTCGATGATTTGAATAATGTTACATTTTATCGTGTTTGGGCTGATAAAGATCCAATTTCACAAGACATTACCGGAAATGATTTAAAACCAACACAAATAGAGGTTTTTTCTGAAAGAACTGGTTATATTCGTGATGAGACTGGCTATGTATCAGAACCGTTTATGTTTTATTTAAATGCTGGTGATAATCAAATTTCTTTCACATCACTTCGTGAAAATTTGGTTATTTTTGGTTTTGAAATTTCTTCAGTTAGGAACAGTCTAACATATGCTGAATATCTTGAAAAAAACAAAGAAGCGGTTATAACAAAAGGCCATCTTGAAAAGATAGAAGCAGAAACCGCTTTTGAAAGATCTTCACCGACGCTATATGCAGCAAGTGACAGGACAAGTCCCCTAAACACTCCATCAGATCCAGTTAAAATGAAATATAATTCTATCGGTGGCTCGAAATGGTCAACACCAGGCGATTGGATTTCTTGGCAAGTTACAGTTCCCGAGGATGGGTTCTATAATATTTCTTTTAGAGCAAAACAAAATTTATCGCGAGGGTTATTCTCAACACGAAAAGTATATATTAATGGCGAAGTTCCTTTTAAAGAAGCCAACAATTCGCGTTTCTATTACAGTAGTGAGTGGGAAATAATTACTATTGGAAGTAAAGACGAAAATTATTTATTCTATCTTGAAGAGGGGATAAACACAGTAACCTTAGAAGCTACTTTAGGCGAATACGGTGAACCGATAAGTGTCGTTCAACAAGTAATTGATAATTTGAGCGAGTTATACTTAAAAATTATTTCTATTACAACTGCTAATCCTGATGAGTACCAAGAATATAACTTATATGGTGACAATGCACGGATATCTACAGATAAAAAAGGTCGCACAATGGAAAAAGTATTTTCTGATAGTGCGGTTAAAATAAATGATGTTTCCGAATACATCACAAGTCTTACTGGTGAAAAGAGTAGTTTAAATAATACTCTTGATAAGCTTGTTTTACAAATAGGCGGTGAAGTAACGAGAAATGGAAGAACTTCCGATTTGGGCGGTTTTGCAACAAAGCCTTGGAATGTTACGAAAGACTTAACAGAGTTTAAGAGTAACTTATCAGC
>DATESD010000062.1:0-4159 GCA_035270985.1 Bacilli bacterium
AAAATACGGCGATATAAGTCATTTAAATCAGTAGTGGCAAATCGTCCACCATCTAATTGAACCATTGGTCTTAAATCAGGGGGGATTACCGGAATAACATCCATAACCATCCACTCTGGCTTATTATCTGACTTATAAAAAGCTTCAACAACTTCTAAACGTTTAATTAACTTTTCCCGTTTTTGCTTGGTTGCTGTTTTTAACTCAGCTCGTAGATTAGTCGTGATTTCTTGCAAATCTAACCCTTTTAATAATCGCTTTATCGCTTCAGCTCCGGTTAGAGCTTTAAATTTTGAACTGCCATATTGTCTTTGGTAAACACTGCATTCTTGCTCGGAAAGAATTCTACCTTTTTGTAGACTTTCAATTGAGCCTGGATCAACAACGATATAAGAAGCTAAATAAACAATATTCTCGACTTCTTTTGTTTTCATATCTAGCATCAAAGCTATTTTACTAGGGCTATTTCGTAAAAACCATGTATGAACAACAGGAGCAACTAGTTCAATGTGACCCATTCGTTCACGTCGGACTTTACTCTCAGTTAATTCAACACCACAGCGATCACATACTTTTTCGCCTTTTGAAGATCTTTTTTTGCCACAAGAGCATTGGTAATCTTTTGTTGGTCCAAAAATAACTTCACAAAACAAACCGTCTTTCTCTGGCTTTAAAGTTCGATAGTTAATAGTCTCATGTTTTTTGACTTCACCGTGACTCCAGCTGCGTATTTCTTCAGGAGATGCAATCCCCATTTGTATGTAATCATATTTCTTTTTATTATTCAAATTCTCACCTCAAATTTTCAAAAAAATACGTTCCTATTAATTAAACTTTTTCGCTTTAGTAGCAATAGCAATTTCTTCAACCAAACTCTTATTTGCTACATCTTCTCCTGTTTCACTATCAATTAGCTTAACACTAATTCCTAATCCTTGTAATTCCTTAATTAAAACTCTAAACGCTTCAGGGATTCCCGGAGCAGGAATATCTTCGCCATCAACAATAGCTTTATAAACTTTGTTTCTACCGACCATATCATCAGATTTAATTGTTAACATTTCTCGTAAAGTATAAGCAGCTCCATATGCTTCAAGAGCCCATACTTCCATTTCCCCAAATCGTTGTCCACCATTTTGGGCTTTACCACCCATTGGTTGTTGCGTTACTAAGGCATATGGTCCTTCACTACGAGCATGTAATTTATCATCAACCATGTGAGCTAATTTTATCATATACATAACGCCTACAGAAATGGGATTATCAAATGGTTTTCCGGTTCGTCCGTCGATTAAAACATTCTTACCATCTTTGCTCATTCCCGCTTCTTCCATAATAGTGGCTAAATCTTCAGTGCTAACACCATCAAAAACTGGAGTTGCAATATGAACACCTAGTCGTTTAGCGGCCATACCTAAGTGGATTTCCAAAACTTGACCAATATTTAATCGGGAAGGAATACCTTGCGGATTCAACATAATATCAATCGGAGTTCCATCTTCCAAATATGGCATATCTTCTTGCGGCAAAATCTTTGAAATTACACCTTTATTACCATGACGTCCCGCCATCTTATCGCCTTCGCTAATTTTACGCTTTTGGACAATAAATACGCGAACGACTTCATTGACTGAAGGCGGTAACTCGTCACCTTCTTTACGACGGAAATGTTCAATACGATGAACTACTCCCCCTCCACCATGAGGGACGCGTAATGATGTGTTTCTAACATCTTTAGAGTTGTCAGCAAATAAAGCTCGGGATAATCTTTCTTCTGGTGTCGGGTCGGTTTGGCCTTTAGGCGTTACCTTACCTACCAAAATATCATTTTCTTTTACTTCTGCGCCTAAACGAATTATTCCATCTTCATCAAGGTTAGCAATAGCATCTTTACGATCATCAAGTTCTCGCGTTATTTCTTCTTTTCCTAGTTTTGTATCACGAACTTCAACTTCATACTTTTCAATATGAATTGAAGTATAAACATCATCTTGAACTAGACGTTCACTCATAACAACGGCATCTTCGTAGTTGTAACCATTCCAAGTCATAAAGGCAATGACAACATTTTGTCCGAGTGCCATTTCACCACGATCCATTGACGGACCATTAGCTAAAACATCACCCTTTTTAACAAATTCACCTTTTTTAACAATCGGTCTTTGATTCACACAAGTACTATGATTTGAGCGTTCAAATTTAATTAACTTATAATCTTGAACACTACCATTTGTTTCTTTAACAATAATTTTTATCGCATCAACATATTCAACAATTCCATCCGCCTCAGCAATAACAGCCACTCCAGAATCGCGTGCTGCTTTAGCTTCAATTCCTGTTGCTACGTAGGCCGCTTCCGGTTTTAATAGCGGTATTGCTTGACGCTGCATATTCGCACCCATTAAGGCCCGGTTAGCATCATCATGCTCTAAGAAAGGAATGCATGCTGTTGAGACAGCAACAATTTGTTTTGGAGAAACGTCGATTAAATTTATTTTTTCTTTACTAACTTCTAAAGTATCACCCATATGACGTGCCGTGACTTTTGCTTCAATAATTTCAAAATTATCATTTACAGCCGTATTTCCTTGGGCGATATAGAATTCTTCTTCAAAATCAGCTGTTAGATAAACAACGTCATTAGGATCTTTTGAGACTAGAGCTTTGCCATCTTCTGTTTGTGTAACTTTTAAATATGGCGTTTCAATAAACCCATATTTGTCAACACGAGCGTAAGTAGATAGTGAGTTAATTAAACCAATGTTCTGACCTTCTGGTGTCTCAATTGGGCAAATTCTGCCATAATGGGAAACGTGAACGTCACGAACTTCAAATCCTGCCCGGTCTCGCGTTAGTCCACCAGCACCAAGGGCTGATAAACGACGTTTATGGGTTAATTCTGATAACGGATTAATTTGGTCCATAAACTGTGATAATTGACTACTACCAAAGAACTCTCGAATCGATGATGTTAATGTGCGAATGTTAATCAAATTTTGCGGCACAATTGCCCGCGTATCATTAGATGTTGACATTCTGTCTTTAACATTCTTTTCCATTTTAGTTAAACCAATGCGAAATTGATTTTGCAATAACTCACCTATTAAACGTAAGCGTCGATTACCTAAATGGTCAATATCATCAGTTCGGCCAACGCCTTCATGAAGATTAAAGAAATAACCAACAGCCGCTAAAATATCTGATAGCGTTACATGATAAACTTCTTCATCTTGGTTATTACCAACTAATCTAAACGGATTTTCCCGATCTTTTTCATATGCAACATCGATAACTTCAAGAATTACACTATCGCCTTCTAGCATTTGCTCATAAGTAAATGTTTTTCTAAACAGTTCCCGATGATCTTCTAAGTGATCAATCACTGCAGCGTCGATTAATTGATTCTTTTTAAATACTACTTCTTTTGTTTCCGGATCAATGATATCGCTAGCAAAAACACAATTATCAATTCCCATATTATGAATTCTTTGTAAGACATCAAGTTTTTTGTTTATTTTGTAACGACCAACACTAGCTAAATCATATCTTCTTGTTTCAAACAAGCGACTAGCAAGATAGTTTCTTGCTGCTTCTGGGTTAGCTTTTTCTCCTGGACGTAATTTATCATATAATTGCTCTAATGCATCATCAGAGCCAAAAGTTTCATCTTTTTCAAAAGTATTTTCTAAATACTCGCTTCTTCCATACGGATCATATAATTCCGTAATATTTCTGTTCGAATTTAGTCCCACTGCGCGCAAAAACGTCGTTAAAGGAATTTTCTTCGAACGGTCTAACTTCATATACCAAATATTTCTGCTGCCCATTTCAAATTCAATCCATGCTCCACGAGTCGGAATAATTTGTCCGTAGTATTGCACTTGAGCTGTTTTCTTATCTACACTTTTAGAATAAAAAGCTCCGGCTGAACGGATTATTTGGGTGACAATTACTCTTTCGGCTCCGTTAACAACAAAAGTGCCATGAGGAGTCATAATCGGAAACTCACCAAGGAAAATGTTTTGTTCTTTAATTTCGCCTGTTTCTTTAGAAACTAAACTAACATCGGCTTTTAGTGGCCGAGAATAATTAAGGTCTTTTCTTTTTGCTTCCGGAATTGTATATTTAGGTTCTTCAAATTTAAAGTTTTTAAAATACA
>DATESD010000063.1:0-14923 GCA_035270985.1 Bacilli bacterium
GAAATGCCAATTGGTATTGCTTCATATGAATTATTTAATACATTAACGGTATTTGCTCCCGATATTATGGGTAAGTGGACATTTGCTCCGCTTCCAGGAACATATCGACCGGACGGAACATACAATAATAGTGGTGTTACAGGTGGTACGGCAGTTGTTATCATGGAACAAGCTAGGGATAAAGATTCATCATGGGAATTTTTAAAATGGTGGACATCTACTGAAACGCAATATAGCTATGCTCGTGAGTTAGAATCAATCTTAGGAGCTGCTGCTCGTCATAACACAGCTAATATAGAGGCGTTTAAATTATTGCCTTGGTCAAAAGTTGAAAGAAATATACTGTTATCACAATGGGACATAACAGTCGGCATTCCCGAAATTGCTGGTGGTTACTATGTAGGTCGTAACCTTGAAAACGCAATTCGTGCTGTCATTAATAAAGATGCTAATCCACGAGAAACATTTAGCGATTATATCATTTTAATTAATAGTGAGATCACGAGAAAACGTAAAGAATTTGGATTATCGGTAGATTAGGATTGGAGAGCCGTTATGGAAAAAGATATAAAACAAGAAAATAAGTTAAGCTTTTCAAAACGTTTCTCAGTGTGGAGAGAACAAAGAAGATTGAAAATGGACCTTTGGAGTCGGAAAAAACCTTTTAGAAGAAAGATGTATTTAAATAGAGAACTTTATGTAATGATGTTCCCCTATCTTCTACTTTTTGCAACATTTACAGTAATCCCTGTTGTGATGAGTTTAGGCTTAAGCTTTACAGATTTTAACCTTTTAGAATGGCCACCAGGATGGGTTGGATGGGAAAACTACCTTAACCTTTTCCTAGAAGATCCAATCTTTGTAACTGCTTTAAAGAATACTTTAATTATTGCGGTTATTGTTGGACCAGGTGGGTATCTATTATCATTTGTTTTTGCTTGGTTAATTAATGAGCTTCCTCGTTATTTGCGAGCAGTTGTAACATTTGTTTTTTATGCCCCAGCTTTGACTGGTGCAATCTCAATTTGGCGATTAATATTCTTTAGTGACTATTACGGATGGGCAAACTCATTGTTAATGAAATTGCAAATCATTCGTGAGCCAATTACATGGTTAAAAGATCCCCAGTATATTTTGCCGATTGTTATTTTAGTCCAATTATGGATGAGTTTAGGAGTTAACTTCTTAGCGATAATTGGTGGTTTAAAAACTGTAAATAGGGAATTATATGAGGCCGGCGCAATTGATGGTGTTAAAAATAGATGGCAAGAATTATGGTATATTACATTGCCATCAATTAAAGACCAATTGTTATTTAGCGCTGTTATTCAAATTGCTAACACCTTAGGTGTTGGTGCGGTAACGACAGCTTTGTGTGGTTTTCCTTCGGTGCAATATGCTGGTCATACAATAGTAAATCATCTATCCGATTATACGAGTACGAGGTTTGAGTTAGGATATGCTTCGGCAATTGCGACGCTCTTATTCCTTGCTTCAATAGGTTTAAACAGCCTAATTAGGAAGATGATTAGAAAGGTAGGGTCATAATATGGCGAAAACTAAAGCCGAACTTTTGAACGAAGAAGCTTCGCAAAAGAATATTGATGAAATACGCGAAAAAGAAAACTCTAGAAAAGCCCGCCGTATTGATTCTCGACCTTTTACCGAAATATCTTCATTAAAAATTAGAAGTAGATCAAAATTAAAAAAACGGATTAATCGATCAAAAGGTGGAGATATCGCTCTATTTGCTTTTCTAGCAATAGCGGGAGTTTTAAGTATTTTGCCGTTATTATTAATTGTTAATAATGCTTTTAAACCTTTAGATGAGATTTTCCGGTTCCCACCAACGATTTTCGTAAGAAATCCGACCTTAAGCAACTTCGCTGATTTAGGAGTAGTTCTAGGAACATCGTTAGTTCCTTTCTCGAGATATTTATTTAACACTATTTTAGTAACCGTATTAGGAACATTTGGTCACGTTTTTGTGGCTTCAATGTGTGCGTATGTATTAGCTAAGTACCGGGTTCCGGGAGGAATGTTTATCAATGGATTAATTATCTATTCATTAATGTTTCCTGGAAGCGTTACGGCGACCCCACATTATATTATTTTGAATAGTTTAGGTTTAATTGATACATATTGGTCAATCATTTTACCAGTAACAGCAGGATCATTGGGATTATATCTAATGAGGCAGTTTATGGTTGGTGTTCCGATGGAGTATATTGAATCAGCAAAACTAGATGGCGCTAGTGATTTAAAGATTTATTGGTCAATAGTTATGCCGATTGTAAAACCGGCCTGGGTAACACTAATAATTCTTGACTTCCAAAGTTTATGGGGTGCCTATGGGGCAACAACAATTTACCGTGAAGATTATAAAATGTTAAGTTATGCTATTAACCAAATTGCTACGGCGGGTGTTGCTCGTACAGGTACTTTGAATGCTGTATCCTTGATTATGATCACTGTGCCGATTGCTGTGTTTATTTTCTCACAGACTAATATTATGGACACAATGGCTCAATCAGGTATGAAGTAGGAGGTGCGACAATGAGAAAGCTAATAAAAATTCTTATTATTGTTCTTGTTTTTGCTTGTGGGCTTACCTCAGTTAGCGTTAATGCTGCAAGAGGTTATATCTATTCTCACAATGGGCAGATAATCCATTCTTCGGTAGGATTCTCAGCAACAAGTGATGGTATTTACAATGTAATTAGTGATGCTTGGGGCGGAAAGATTGCTGCGACAGAATTAACAAGTCCCGAAGACTTATTCATCTTTACCGAAACTAATGAAGATGAAGAAGGAAATATCGCTAAACAAGATAAAATATATGTTGTTGACTCGGTATCAAATAAACTATTTGTTTTTGATGAAAACATGAATTATCTAGAAACGGTTACAAGGTTTGAAGTAGTTCCTGATAATTTCAATAATACCCAGTTGTTAGCGATGAAAACAAAAAAGGTTGTTTCTAGTGCCGCTTCGAGTGTTTTGTTTGCTGAGGGAATGTATTCCTTTGCATCGCTACGAGCTGTGCAAACAACGCCTTACCAAGATCGAACGGAAAGTCAAAAATTTTATATTGAACCATTAAAATTATCAGGTGTTTATCGTTCAGTAAGATATCTTCGCGATGAGAATAATATAATCGTTGAAGGTGAATATGAAGATCTAATCTATTTATCTGATAACGGTAATAGCCAAATCTTAATAGTCGATGCAAAAACATATAAAGTTGTGCAAATAGTAAGTTCACCAACCGATGTTACTTTCGCGGGAAAAACATTTTCTCCGACTAAAGTAGTTACCGATAGTGCGGGAAGACTTTATGTAATTTCTGACGGTATCTATGAAGGTATTATGTTAATGAGCAACCGTGGTATTTTTATGAGATTTGTTGGTGTTAACTATACAACATTATCATTCTGGGATGCGCTTTGGCGAAACCTAGCTACTGAAACTCAACGGAAACAAATGAGTTCAATCTTACAAACAGAGTTTAAAAACTTTACAATCGATGACCAAGGATTTATCTATACTGTTTCAAGAGCATCAACTAATCCCGATACCGGAGTTAGCGACAGTACAAAAATGATTAAACGCATTAATCAAGCCGGAAAAGACGTTCTAACTAGAAATGGTTATGCCGTTCCGAAAGGGGATTTAATTACCATTTTAAGTGGAACTAATGCCGGTGGATCGCAATTTTCTTCAATTGCGATAAATGATTTTGGTGTTTATACCGTTGCCGATTCGCGCAGTGGAAGGTTATTCACTTACGATAATGAAGGAAACCTTTTATATATTTCTGCTGGTAACGGTGATGAGATAAGCGATTTGAGAAATCCTGTTGCTGTTCGCTATCAAGGCGAAAATGTCTTAGTTTTAGATAAAAACAATAAAACAGTAATTCGTTATCAACCAACAGAGATTGCAAAAATCATCAATAAAGCGGTTAAGTACCACTATGAAGGTGATTTGGAATCTTCTTCAGAACAATGGGCTAATGTTATTACGGAAAATCCAAATTATGAGTATGCCTATGTAGGTATCGGTAAGACTTTAATAACAGGAGGCCGTTATCAAGAAGCGATGTTGTATTTCAAAACAGGATACAGCGTTGAATATTATTCCAAAGCGTATAAGTTATATCGTGATGAAATTATTAAGAATTATTTTCCCTATGCAATGTCAGCTGTTTTAGGCTTGATCGCAATTGGGGTGGGGCTTAGCACATACAAGCGAATTCGAAACAAAAAGCCAGGTAAATTAGGCAAAGGTGAAGAAGATGAATGATAATGTAGTTAAAGAAAAAAGTAATGTATGGCCAAAGATAAAAGAATTCCTAAAGTTTTTTAAGGAAGAATTTATTTCTTACCCATTATTTATAATGTTCCACCCATTGAAAGGGTTCGATTATTTTAAAAGGGAAAACAGAGCAAGAATGGATGTTGCCATCTGTTTTGTTGTGTTCTTGATCTTCCTTAGGATTTTAGAATTCCAATATTCCGGCTTTGTTATCAATCAAGTAAGTGTTACAGAACTGAATAGCCTTTCAGAAATAGCCATGGTTTTAGCACCATTAATTATCATTACCGTTTCTAATTGGAGTATTACCACTCTATTTGATGGTAAAGGAAAAATGAAGGAAATTTTCATGATGTTATGCTATTCATTATTTCCTCTTGTTTGGGCGAAGTTCTTTGGTCTCTTCCTAAGTAATGTTGTTTCGCAACAAGAAGCGGCAATCTATAATTTGGTTATTGGACTAGGAACCTTCTTGATGCTTTATATGGCCTTCTTCGGCTTTATATCGATTCATGAATTTGGTTTATTGAAATGTATTGGAACCCTAATTGCAACAGCAGTGGCCGTTCTAATTGTTTGCTTTGTCGGTATCCTTTGCTTTGATTTATTCCAGAAGATGTCTGGATTTATATATACTATCTACAGAGAAATTTCTCTGAGATACTTATAGAAGGGGGAAGTAGACAATGAAATTTTTGAAACTTAGATATATTCTCCCGACAATAATAGCAATTATCTTACTGGTTGTTGCTGGTCTATATTTTATTGGTGGACTAAAAGCACACAGTATTAAGACAACTAACCTTACTTTCAATCCGGATAGCTTTGAGGAACTCCATCAAGACTCATTAGGCAGAGAGTACAAAGTTGCCCAAAATGATAAGTATACAATGTTTATTGATGAAATAACAACAATTGTTAAGGTTGTTGAAAATAGCACATGTACTAATATCAATGATTCAACAACGTGCTCCGCTGTTTATAGCAGTGCTAAAGCAGTTAGCGATTATAGTGATGAAAAATCTAACTTAATTGTGCGATATTTTGATGAAAATGGTCGTGCTAATACAACAGGATTTAATACATTCGAATATAGTGTTGCCTATTATGATAAACTGCAAGGAATCACTGTTCCCCATTATAAGTTAAATTATATTGAAAACGGGGTTGATATCCTGTATGAAGTTGGTAACTTTACTAATATAAAATCATTCTTTCCAAGTAACTTTCAACGTCTTGATTTCGATGATTTATTTAGAGGTAATTTACAACTTTATACAAAAACAGGAGTCTTGGCAGGACTTTATGAAGGCAAAAACGTATTACAATACACAGGATTTGGTGCGACATATAGCGAAGAATGTGCTGCTTATCTAGCAGAAAACGAACTAGCAACAGTTACGCCAGCAAAAGATACTTACGGTAATTTACTTGGCCGTTGGGATTTGAAAGAAATGCAAGTAAGTGATGGGAGAATCGGATTAAAAGCCGGAGTTGATTTCAATACCGAAACGTCTCCTTGTACATCGAACCCATTCACTAATTCTTCAGTAATAAGCTCAATATATAGCCCACAGTCGTATTCTCTATCACAAAGTGGTGATGTTGCTGACATGGTCTATATAACAGATACGACGCAATATGTTGAGAATAGTTCATATACGTTGAGATTTAATTATAATATTTCAACAACGCTTTATAAGAAATTGTATTCGTATATGTATGACACAACAAAAGTAGGCACGACTGATGAAGGGATTCCGTACGGAAACTATTTAGTTGCTAGCAACAAACCAGTCTATTATGATTATGATGGTGATGGGGAAGTAAGCGGCGAAGAACTAGTTCAAGTTGGTGGTTACCAAGCTCGCGATGAAGAAGGTTTATGGTTATATGACGATGATGGGAAACCGGTTCAAACTGGTTTCACGGAACAACTTGCTCAAGACCAAAATATGATTTTCGGCAATGCTAGTGATGCCCAATCAACGGCTTTCCAAGTGTGTCTACGATTTGAATTAACCGCAGAAGGTTTAAAAGCTGTCGTCATTAATGACTCGATTATAGAAGGGCGTGAGCCGCAATATGTTGGTGATTTATATGGCCATACTTGTAAGATATATGAAATACAAGTTGTTCCTTATTTAACAACCAATCAAGATGTTAATAGCAAAGGACAAATTATCTTACCCGACGGTTCGGGGGCAATAATAAGCTTCAACAGTGTTAAAGATGCCCAAAACGCTAAGACATATTCGAAAGAAATATATGGTGGCGATGCAACTTTGCCACGTAAAGATCGCGGAAGTGATGTTGAAGACATTATGCTAGGAATGTATGGTTTCCTTGATTTCACGCAAAAGAAAGGCGTTGTTGCCATCGTTGACTCTGGTGCGGCCCAAACTTCTATTCAAGCGGATTTCATGAGAGCTGCGCAAACGACAACATTTAATTATGCTAGATTTACAACAACATACCGCGTTAAAGAAACAGTTACTGTCAACGCCGCATCTTCATTCTCAAAATGGAGTATCGACTTATATGGCAACGATGTAATTTACAAATATCACTTCTTAAGTGCTGATGAACTAGACTATGTTAATGTTGCCCAAAAATATCGTGAGTATTTAATTGAAAAATATGATTTGAAGGAAGATGGCGACAAGACAAAAGAACATGTTGCGACCTTAAATTTTTTGGGAGCTTTTGAAAAGAAAAAATTAACGTTAGGTCTTGTTCACAATGCTGATTATAGTTTAACGACTTTCAAACAAGCGTTAGAAATTATTAGTGATTTAAATTTAAGTGGTGTTAAAAACTTTAATATAGCCTATACTTCATGGACGAGTGATGATATGAATGTAAAAGCTGACAACTATGTTAAACCGGCAAGAATTCTTGGTGGACAGAAAGATTTTTATGAATTAAGAGATTACTTACAAGAAAAATCTTTTGGCTTCTATCCGCAAATATCTGTGACTAATAATCGTGGTTATGATTATGCTTATGGCGAGTTAAAATATAGTCCTAAGAGCGTTGGTAGCACATATTCATTAGTTTCTGACTTTGTTCTTGCAACCGGTTTAGCGGATAAAACCCGCCGTGCAGGAAGTATGGTATCGCCAAGATTCTACAATGCACTAGTCAATAACTATTTACAAAGTTATGGCCGTTTTGATATTGATGGCGTTTTCGCTCAAGATTTGGGTAACCAAAGAATTGGTGACTATGCGAAGAAGGTCCAAATTTATAATGAAGATGGTTCTTTATACCAACAAGATGCTTTGGCAATAATTCAAGCTAAAGTTGGCAATGTAATGTTAGATGCACCATATGATTATGCGTTTAAATATGTTACTTCGGCTGTAAATGTACCATTAAAAACAACTTTATATCCAAGTGTTGACTATTCGATTCCGCTATATCAATTAGTAGTTAGTGGCTTGTTTGACTATACTGGTGATACAGTTAACTTAAATAATGAATATGCGCCCAACTGGTATTTATTAAAAGCTTTAGAAACAGGTTCGAATTTAGCGTTCGTAGTTTCTGCTGAAGATACTAAGATCTTACTAGAGACTCCTTATACGGAGTATTACAATGCGTATTTCATTAACTGGAAACAAAAAATTATTGATTTAAATAAAGAATTAAATAAATCAGGTATTTATGAAAGCCGTTTGGTATCGCATCAGTACTTGACAGACAATGTTGTGATGGTTGGCTATGAAAACGGATTAAAATTAATTATCAATTTTGATAATAAAAATTATCAAGATCCGCTAACAGGCTTAGCTATTAGAGGCAACTGGTATATGGTAGTTGAGGAGGGTAACTAAAATGGTTGAAAAACAAAATATTTTCAAAAAGTTATCCTTAAATATTAGTGATTTCTTTGAAAGACTTGGCAACACTAAATTTATGATAAAAGTAAAAGCGGTGTTTGATTACATTCCCAATCTTTTAGCGAAAAAAATCACTTATAATAAGCGCAAAGCTTTATGGGGAATTGTCTTTATCATTCCGTTAATGATTGGTTTTGTTTACTTCTTTCTAATACCATTTATCACAACTGTTATTTATAGTTTTTCGAACGTTGAAATGCTAGGTTATAATAGTGAGACCAATGAATTTATCGGTGTCATAACCGAATGGGTAGGTTTTGATAACTACCGTTACATTTGGAATGAACATGCCACTTTTAAACAATATTTACTTGATTCGTTTTTAAACACAGCTTTAAATGTACCGTTAATTCTCATTTTTAGTTTAATAGTCGCTGTTGTTTTGAATTCGAAATTCAAGGGTCGCGCCTTTGTAAGAGCAGTCTTCTTTATGCCGGTTATTTTCAACTCTCAAGCAGTTGACGTTGCTATGGCTTCTGGAGATTTAGCGGCTGATGCTATCAATCAAGCTGGAGGTGATATCTTTGCGACAATGTTCAACTTTCAAGATTTCTTGCTCGATGCTAGTTTGCCAGGCGGGGCAGTAACCTTCCTGGCCAATGCTTCTAGTTCGATTTTTGATATTATATCTTTTTCCGGTGTGCAAATCCTGATATTCTTGTCGGGTATTCAATCAGTACCTCGCCATCTATATGAGGCAGCGAAGATTGAGGGGGCAACACAGTATGAGATTTTCTGGAAGATTACTTTCCCGATGGTTTCGCCGTTAATGCTCACGGCCGGGGTGTATACAGTCGTCGACTCCTTCCTGCGTTCCGAGGTGCTCATGGCAATCAACCGCATTAAAGGCGCGGGAGTAATAAAACTAGTCGATGGATTAGGCAATCTTACTAACTATGGCGTTCATGCCGCGATGAGCTGGTTATTCTCGATGTCTTCATTAGTAATTATTGGAATAGTTGTCTTCGGATTATCAAGGATGGTGTTCTATTATGATGAATAAAGAGAATAAGAATGTTAAAAAAACTTTTTGGGTTGAATTAAAAGAAGATTGGAAAAACCCAACGAAACGCAAGATCCGTAGTAAAAACGCAATGATGATGGCGGGAAATATTATTAGAACATTTATCTTAATTGGTTTATGTTTTGTAATTTTGGCGCCAATCTTGCAGAAACTATCGATTGCCTTTCGTCATCCTAGTGATATTTCTAATCCACAAGTAGTTTGGATTCCTGATGGTTTAAGCGTAATTAACTTTCAAATAGCTTGGGAGTTATTAGAATATAGTTCTTCAGTATGGAACACGCTAATCTTATCTGTCTTTGTCATGTTGATTCAAATTATGGCTTCGGCTGTAGCAGGATATTCATTTGCTCGTTTAAAATTTAAAGGTAGCAATTTCTTGTTCTTCTTAGTTATATTTACATTAGTTGTTCCCAATGAAACGCTACACATATCGCGAAACTTATTTTTGACCAATTTCCCTTTCTTTGGGATTAAATTAGTTGGTAGTTTGTTTTCAATGTATATCTTAGCCGCTTTCGGGCAAGGAATCCGCTCAGCAATTTTCATTTTCTTGTTTAGGCAGTTCTTTAAGAACTTGCCGGTTGAACTAGAAGAGTCAGCGCAAGTTGATGGTGCTGGTGTAATTAGAACTTTCTGGAGTGTTATGCTTCCGAATGCGAGAGGAGCAGTTGTTACTGTTGGCTTATTTGCCTTTGTATGGCAATGGAATGATTTATACTTTGCTGGTTTATTGAATGATTCGCTTAAATTCCCCTTGCTAGCTAGTAAGTTAGGTGATGGTACAAATCGTCTGGACACAGTTATGGGAACATGGATTGCCCAAGGACGAGATGTCTTACAATCAATTGGTAACAGTGAAATTAAAACAGATCCTTTGTTTAGATCTTTAATCGCCAATACGGCGGCATTATTAATGATGTTACCGTTACTAATTGGCTACTTCTTTGTGCAAAAACAATTTGTTGAAAGTATCGAAAGAACAGGTATCGTAGGATAAATTAAGGGGTGTTACTTGTTTAAGTAACACCTTATTATTTGAGAGGGTGAAAATGAAACTAAATAAAATGACGATCGCCGAAAAAGTCGGTCAGATGTTATGTTTTGCTTTTAATGGGACCGAGTATAATGACCAATTAGAAGCCCAAATTAAAAAGCTGAAAATTGGTGGCGTAATATATTTTGCGAAGAATATTACTAGTCCAGTTCAAGCAGCTAAATTAAATGCCAGATTGCAAAAAGAAACGGAGATTCCTTTATTTACTTGTATTGATCAAGAAGGGGGAAGTGTTCTTCGCGTTATGGATAAAATTACGCCTTTTCCTGGAGCAATGGGACTCGCGGCAACGAAAAAAAACATTAAAAATATTTGTTTTAACGTTGCAAAAGATTTAAAAAGCATTGGTTTTAACCTTAATCATGCGCCGGTAGCCGATGTAAATAATAACCCACTGAATCCCGTGATTAACTCGCGAAGTTACTCTGATGATCCGGAAGTAGTTGCTAAGTATGTTTGTGAGGCTTTTAAAGGATTTCAAGAAGCAGGAGTGCTAGCAACCGTTAAGCATTTCCCGGGACACGGAAATACTAGTCAAGATTCACACTTACTAATGCCAGCGCTAAATGCTTCGCTAGAAGAAATGCAAAAAATAGAATTAATCCCTTTTCAGAGAGCTTTTGATGAAGGAATTGATGGAGTTATGGTTTCCCATGTTTTGTACACGGCTTTAGATGAAAATAATCCCGCGACACTTTCTCATAATATTATGACGAAACTATTACAAGAACAAATGGGATTTAAAGGTTTAGTTGTTACTGATTCCTTAAGTATGGGAGCTATCGAAAAGAACTATACTAACGAACAAGTAATTGAACTATGTGTTAACGGTGGCGTTGATATGATGATTTTCTGTGGGGAAGCTCGCTTAGCTGATCAAGAAGAAATTGTTAATAAATTTATTACAATGGTTAAAACGGGAATAATTTCCGAAAAACGTGTTGATGCATCCGTCGAAAAGATTCTCCGCTTGAAAGATAAATATTGTCACGGTGAAATTGATACGACTAATTTAGCTCCAATCGCAGCGGTAAAAGAAGCAAACAAATTATCAGAAGAGAGTGTTACCTTAGTTAAAACTAATGGAATTCTTCCGCTAAAAAAAGAAGATAAAGTCTTAATATTGTTTCCCGAGATCAAACTATTTAGTTTAGTTGATAATGAAAACCAAAAATATAAAACTCTCAGCGTTTATTTAAAGGTAGATGAGATTCTTTTCAATCGAGACTTGCAAAACCTAGAGCTAATCAAATTAGAAGCCCAAAAATATGACAAGATTATCTTCGCAACATATAACGTTAGTGCTAGCGACTACCAAACAAAAGTGTTCGATAGTTTAGATAAAGATAAAACGATTGTTGTTAGTATCCGCTCGCCATATGATGTTATTCATTTGCATGATGTTAGAAATTATATTTGTATCTATGAAGCAACGCCATTATCATTTAATAGCTTAGTTACATGCTTGACTGGCAAAGCACCATTTACCGGAAAGTTGCCAGTAAAACTATAACTTATGACTTGGCGACGAATAAAAAAGAAATATTCAATTGGGAAAGGAAGCAAAGAGGTTAATATGAAAATAATTAAAGTCAAAGATTTTGCTGAATTAAGTTTAGAAGCAACTAAGATTGTTAGTGAATTGATTAAAAACAATCCACAAGCAACTTTAGGTTTAGCAACGGGCTCAAGCCCTGTTGGTTTATATCAAAATTTGGTGAAGATGTATCAAAATAAAGAAATTTCGTTTAAAGGAATAAAGACATATAACTTAGATGAATATTGTGAGTTACCTAAATCGCATTCACAAAGTTATTATTCTTTTATGTATCAAAATTTATTTTCTCACGTGGATATTGCAGATAAAAATATTCATATTCCTTCTTCAGAAGATCAGGATATGCAAAAGAACTGTGATGATTATAATGATTTATTAAAGGCAACAACGATCGATTTGCAATTGCTAGGAATTGGTGGAAACGGTCATATTGGTTTTAACGAACCAGGAACTCCATTTGATAAAGAAACTTTCCTTGTAAAACTAGCGGAAAGAACTCGCCAAGACAATAAAAAATTTTTTGGGGAAGATGAAGAAGTACCTCATTTTGCGATTACAATGGGGATTAAAAATATAATGGAAGCCAAGAAAATTTTAATGTTAATTTCGGGAAGTGGTAAAGCTGAAGCTGTTAAACGGTTGTTAAGCGGTGAAATCACGACTGATTTCCCGGCATCTATTTTGCATAAACATCCAGATGTAACGCTTATTATTGATGAAGCGGCTGCTTCACTAATCTAAAATGATAGATATTATCAATATTACTAAATTAAAGCGAATCGAAGATGTTGCTTTGCTTTGGAATGAAGAAGTTGGTTTTATTTATCCGCTAACCGAATTATTATTTAAACATAATATCGTTAACTGTTTATATTTCTCTCAAATAGCTTCTTTTGTTGCCACCGAAGATGATAAAGTTGTGGGTTTTATCCTTTGTAAAACATGGGACGGAGATCAAGAAATCCCCAGTTATGTTAACACAGGGTGGATTTCTCTTTTCTATGTGGCGAGAAAATATCGCCACCAAGGGGTGGGAACATTATTACTAGCAAAAGCCGAAGAAGAATTTTCTAAAAAAGGGATTAAAACAATTCATGTCGGCCGAGATGTTAACAATTTCTTTCCAGGTATTCCGACTGATTTCGCAGCCGTAACACCAAGTTTTCTTGAAAAACGTGGATATGTTGTCGGCAAAAACACCCATGATTTAATTAGATATGACTTAAGCAATGTTCCTGAATATACTTGTAAGAACGATATAAGATTTGCAACAAGCGCAGATGAACAGGCGGTTATGAATTTCTTTAGTAAGAATTTTCCTGGTCGTTGGCATTTTGATGCGAAAAGAAACTTTGCAAATGATTTATCGCATCAATACTTACTAGCTTGGAAAAACGACATTGTTATTGGATTTATGCGGATGAGTAATATTAGCGATTCGATGTGGGCGTATAGCCTAACGTGGTATCATCGTTTCCATAATCTTGGGGGTCTTGGGCCGCTAGGAGTTGACAAAGACTACCGTAATCAAGGTATATTTGATGATATGATGAACTATGGATTAAATTTTTTCCGTAAACAAGGAATCAAAGAAGTTATTATTGATTGGACAAGCTTAATGGTTCTCTACCAAAGATATGGGTTTGAGGTGTGGAAAGATTATACCTATGTTTCAAAAATGATTTAAAATTAAACTAAGGCCGTGATAGGCCTTTTTAATATTGTTTAATGTCTTGATAAAAAATTTATCTTGTGTTAAAATTATAGAGTATAAAAAGAGTAAATACAAAATAGCAATACTCTTTACCATTCTACATTTTAAGGAGGAATTAAATGAAAAAATGGATAGCATTTTTATTAACACTAACATTGATGTTCGTTTTCATCGGTTGTGGTGACCCAGTTGAAGAAGATCCGGATAAAGAAGATCCAATCGTAGAAGATGTACTACCTTCAGCGATTGTAATAACAAATGGTGTCGCAACAATGGATGTTGGCGAGACAAAAACATTAACAATTGAAATTACTCCAAGTACAACAACTAACCAAAGTGTAACTTGGAAATCAAGCAATGAAGCAGTAGTAAGAGTAGACTCAGCAGGTGGCTTAACAGCTTTAACGGCTGGCTTATCAACTATAACTGTGACATCGAAAGCAAAAAGTAGTATCAAAGTAACATTAGAAATAACCGTAAGTGCGGTTCACGTTGATGTAGAGTCAGTCACTATTAGTGGGCGAAGCGAGGTTGAAGTTGGCAAGTCGATAACGCTTGGAACGAATGTCTTACCCAAAGGCGCTAGTACTGAAGTAACTTTTTCATCGGGTAATATAGCTATCGCAACAATTGATGCTAATGGTAAAGTTACCGGCGTAGCCGAAGGCACAGTAACAATAACAGCAACTAAAGAAATAACTGTTACAGCAGCTAGTACGGAAGATCCAAACGACCCAGTAACTAAACCAACAAGTATTATCGTTGATGGCCTAAGTTCTGTAACAGCTGGCTATCCAACTAGATATTCAGCATCGGCATACCCTGAAGGCGCTGATCAAAGTGTAACTTGGCATTCACGTAAAGAAGATATCGCAACGATCACTTCTAAAGGAGTATTAACGGGAATTGCTGAGGGAACAACATATATTTATGCTATTTCTGTTGCTGACCCAACGGTTCAAAGTGATTATTTTAAAGTATCAGTTAAACCAGATGAGACATCTACCCTAACTTATCCTGATTTACAAGGATATGTTATCTCAATAATGAATGCCGCTTCGGAATTAGAAGGGACAAACCCATTTACAGATAGTTATACTGCAAGTGATAAGATGGCAAAACAAAAGGCCTGGACAGATTCACAAACATTATATAATTGTACAATTAGAATTACTGCTTACCCAGATGAAGCACCTTGGGGAGCAGCAAGATATGATTGGATAAACGCCCAAGCAGCGGCGGGAACGCCTCAAGCAGATTTTTATGTTGTTTCTGCTGAGTGGTTACCAAGATTTGTTAACGGAAATGCAGCCCATGATGTAAGCGAGTTTTTTGATCGTTTTGGCCG
>DATESD010000064.1:0-4906 GCA_035270985.1 Bacilli bacterium
CTATTAATCCCCAAGGTTTTGCCTATAATACTCGCGCTAATAATATTAACGCGGCCACCGATGCAATTATTTATGAACTTCATGTTCGTGACTTAACAAGTCACTCCAGTTGGGATGGCCCCGAAGAGTATCGCGGTAAATTCTTAGGTTTAACTGTCGCTGGAACAACTTATGAAGGCGCAACAACAGGCTTAGACCATATTAAAGAACTTGGAGTAACTCATGTTCAACTACTCCCTATCTTTGATTTTGGCGTTATCGATGAAGCTAATCAGAAAAATGATTTTAACTGGGGCTACATGCCAATAAATTTTAATGTTCCAGAAGGATCTTATTCAACCGATCCATTTGATGGTATTAACCGTGTTGTTGAGTTAAAAAAAACAACAACTGTCTTAAACAATAATAATCTTGGCGTCATCATGGACGTTGTTTATAACCACACGGGTAAAAGTGCAGACTCCAATTTTGATTTAATTATTCCTGGGTACTACTTTAGAATGAACGAAGATGGATCTTTTAGTAATGGTAGTGGCACAGGAAATGAAACAGCATCAGAAAGATACATGATGCAGAAATTCATGGTTGATTCAGTCTTATTCTGGGCAACAGAATATAACTTATCAGGTTTTAGATTTGATTTAATGGCCTTACACGATACTGAAACAATGAATATCATCGCCTCAAAATTAAAAGGAATTGATAAAAACATCTTAATCTTCGGGGAACCGTGGAATGGTGGCGCTAATCTATTAGATGAGGCTATTGCTGCTGGCAAAGTTAATCTCGTTGATATGCCTGATGTTGGCGCCTTTAATGATGAAATTCGCGATGGAATTAAAGGTTCTGTCTTTGGCGCTGCTGATAAAGGTTTTATTCAAGGAAATACAAAACCCGATATTATTAATAAAATGAAATATGGAGTTGTGGGGGGTATTGAACATCCTGGAGTTACAACAAAAGGATTGTCATACGATATGTATTGGCATACTTCTCCAACAAAAACAATTAATTATGTTAGTGCTCATGATAACAACACTCTTTACGATAAAATTATTTTATCAACGACAACAAAGCAGCGCGACTTACGCGATGATATGCAAAAACAAGCAAATGCGATTGTCTTAACTTCACAAGGGATTGTCTTCTTGCATGCTGGCGTTGAATTTCTTCGTTCAAAACCAAAAGTAGGCGGAGGCTATGATGAAAACTCATATGAATCTCCTGATTCAGCAAATCAACTCCGATGGGATTTAAAGGTTAAAAAAGATAACTTAGCTTGTTTTGAATATTACAAAGGCCTTATCGCTTTAAGAAAAGCTCATCCAGCTTTCAGAATGACAAGCGCGACAGAAGTCGTCAAGAATTTAACTTTCTTATATGAAGATCAGTCAGGACTTCTAGCTTACAAAATCGAGAACTTTGCCAATAATGACACTTGGGGAACCATTTTAGTAATCCATAATAATTGCAATAAACAACTTGTTACTTTGAATTTACCAGCCGGACAATGGAATTTAGTAACTAATTCAACAACAGCCGGAACGACAATTATTAAGACCTATGAAGACGGGGCAACAATTAATCTCTTTGCTTCGGAAACAGTTGTCTTATATCAAGGAGAAAGAGTTATTGCTTCCGGATGTTCAAGTTGTGCTTCTGCAAATATCGTTAATTACATTTCGATGTCTTTTGCCTTATTTGCTTTAGCCTTTTTAAGAAAGAAAAACTTTTTCACAATTGAATAACATCTAAAAAACCAGTTCACATTTGAACTGGTTTTTTGTATCGCCTTTTAAAAATAAGAACTATCTATGTTGTATATTTAGTACTAACTTCTTTTTCTCCAGAGCCTAAATAAACAGCTCCGATGGCAATTAATGGCGTTAATAATTGAAATAAAACTACGCCAAAGGAATTCATCTCAATTAGGCCAATGATGCCAATGATGAAACTAATGATTGATGGTATCGTCATCGCCGAAATTAAAATACCAACATTTTGGTGATAATTTGTTACCTTTTTATATTTAATTCTAATTAGCAAAAAAATCGCAGCGATAATAAGAACCATTATTAAATTCATTGCTAATTGCGTTAAAGTATTAATGAGAATATTTGAAAAAACCATGTATTGGTTAAAACCACTATCGATAGCATCAAATAATAATGTTATCCCCGCAAATTTATCCATACCTTTTAATTCTGTAAAGTTAATAACACCGACAACTTTATCATATTTACCAACAATTGGTTGCAAAGAATTATCATAATACAAGATTTTGTCTTTACATAGAACAATTGCCCTTTCATAAGGAGTTGTCTTTATAAAACCATTACTATCTTTTGTGACTACTCCTGCTTCTGTGTAGACAACTGTAAACTCGAGGTCTTCCGTAATTTCCTGGGGATTAATAACAAACTGATAATTAGTGCTATCAGCCAAAATTGCTTCATAATAATAAGCTTTTTCTACGGGAACATAAAGACCATTTCGGGAAATTGCCACATCATTAGGAAGATCGTTTGGAAACCAGGATGGACTTACTTCTCTAATTCCTAAAGTAATCGTATTCAGTCCTTGCCAACCGTCATTTTGGACAATTTGGAGATTTAAAGGAAAACTAGTAATTAAGGTTATCAATAAAAAATAACCAATTATACTTCGCCACTTAGCGGCTCCATTTTGGAATATCTTTTTAAAGGAAAAACTATTAATAAATATTTTAATCATTTACTTCCCCGCTAACATCAATTATTACTGTTGACTTGGGAGCAATTTGCGTCATGTTCGTAAAGTCAAGTCTTCCGCTAGCATAAATTATTGTTCCCTTAGCCACAGGTAAGTCTTGAACAAATAATGATAGGTTGTGAAAAACTAAAACCTTTTGATAACTATCTTCATAGCGATATTCCCGGTAGAAGCCTTGTAATTGACTTGTGTTATTTTCATAAGCAATAATATTATTACCATATTTCAAAGCAATATTCTCATTTCGCAGCTTAATAATAGCCTTATATGTATGCAGTAACGAATCTTCTTCTAGCAATTGCTGGGCAATAGATTTTACTGCCTTATTGCGGCCAACATCATTAAAGGCTTCATCAGCAAACCACGAGGTAGTATATTGATCACCAAAGTTTAATGGTAATCTTCTCGTCTCGTCCCAAATAGCCGTCCCATGGGATAACTCGCCGACTGATTTTGCGCCAAACATGCCAACTTCTTCACCATAATAAATTATTGGTGAGCCTGGCAAAACTAACAACATTTCCGCCGCCAATTTTAATTTAGCAATATTTCCATCATATTCTGTCGCTAAACGATTCTCATCATGGTTCCGTAAAAAAGGAGCACTAATAAAATTCTTATCCATTACCCTATAAGTATTATAAATCTTTATTAAGCCGCGAATATAATTTAAATTTCCGTTTGAATTACCAGCAGCAACTACCTTGCTAGCAATCGGGAAATCAAGTGGTGAGTCAAGGCCAAGAAAATATTCCTTAACAATTGACTCCGTTAACAAATTAACTTCTCCCGTTATATAAACATTAGGATTGTATTCCCGCATTTTCTTTCGGAAATCTTTAAGAAAATAAATATTATCATAAAAATCAAAATTATAGCCAAGATATTCATTAGTTCCATAGAAGTGTTGGGCAGCATCTAAGCGAAAGCCGCCAACCCCGTTTTCTAACCAAAACTGACCAATACTATAAATCTCATCAATAACTTCCTTATTCATGAAGTTCAATTCTGGCATTGTATCCGAAAAATAACCACAGTATTTTTTACCATTTTTACTATGCCAAATATTTTGTCCCCAACTCCCAAGTTTGCCAGTCGTCGACTGCTCTGTAAACACATAATAATCTTTATATTTTGGATCATCATTCAAAGCTTTGGTAAACCACTCATTTTCGGAAGAGGTATGATTAACGACTAAATCAATCATAACAGTGATTCCCTTATCGTGAGCTTTCGCACACATCTGAGTAAAATCAGCCATTGTGCCATAATCAGGATTAACATCATAATAATCCATTACATCATATCCATGGTATGTTGGTGATGGATGAATCGGCATCAACCAAATTCCGGTAATTCCCAAATCAGCTAAATAATCTAATTTTTCGGCAATTCCCTTAAAGTCGCCAACTCCATCGCCATCACTATCAGCAAAACTACGGACGAATATTTGATAGTAGACATCGTTACGGGGATTTATCTCATTTAAGTCCGGACTTTTCTTACAGCCACTAACAATAAATAAAATAAGTAATCCTAAAATAATATTAGCTATTTTTTTAATCATTATGACTATATCCTTTCAAAGAATTTTCCGCGGATGATGTTCTTCGCATTTCGGTGCGATCACTAACATATCTTGTTAGTACAACAACGCGCGTTTTGAAAATAAAATCATGAATAGTTCTACCATCTTCGCGGTTTGTTGAAACAATCCCAGCGATAAATATATAAAACCCAAAAGTTACAATGATAAAAACACATTTCACAAATTCCCGTAAAACTAAGTAAAAGCGATTGGGAACTTCGAGTTTAGATGGTATTAATTCTTTTGTATCTTTAATTATCTTTATTTTTTGCACCCGTTTACCAAAGCTTTGCCCAGTCCCAAATAAATAAGGCACTAAGGCAACAACAAAATAAACTGCCAAAACAAGATACTTTTTCATATTAGCATCGATGTTTAGGGGGATAATAAATAATGCTAAAAAAAAGGTAAATGATGTGTCGATAGAAAATGCTCGTAGACGCCGATCAAATATATTCATATGGCCCTCTTCTCTTAAATCTATTTTAATAAAAATAGCCCTTTTTGTCAAACGTTTTCCTACATGTAACAGTTTACCTAATAAAACTATTTAAAAGACCTTGACCA
>DATESD010000065.1:0-2458 GCA_035270985.1 Bacilli bacterium
GCTGGATAAGTAATAAGATTATTCAGAATTTGTTTATAAATAGGAGGTTGAAATGAAAGGAAAGAATGATTTTTATATTGCTAGGATTGAAGATGAAACAACATCCATAAAAAAGGGGCCAGCTCCTGAAGAAAAGAAAAAGAAGTTTGAACGCTTTGCGTCTTCGTATACAGGTTATAACAATGAGGATAAAATAGTTTTTCCTTATGTTCAGTACGATAACAAAGGTCGTCAATATGATGATTTAAAAGAAAAAAAATATCGTAGCACTAATAGTGAAAACAAAGAACATGGAGGAATACCTTCATATCTTCGCCGTGATGAACCAGTCATGACAAAAAGAAATATTGAAGACCTGAAGGGGACAAGATTACCCAAAGAAGAGATTGAACGACTAAACCGAGAAAACTACGGAGTGTATAGTGCTCAAAAAATCGTTGATGAACCACAAGTCACTAGAGATTTACCAAATGAAAAGCGTTATGAGAGAAGCTTGAGTGCTGAAGAATTAGCAGAAAAAAACAAATTTGATCGCGAAAACCGTTCAACACTAGTTGTTAAGTCAAAACCATTTACTCGTCAACCAGAATATATTGAAGATATGAATACTGGCTATCCTAGTATTCAGCAAGAAGAGCCTTCTCGTAGTGATGATAATTATTCAAATTATCAACCGCAAGAAACAAAGGAACGGGCAAATTATAACCCGCAACCTAAAAGAACGCGTCAATATAAGTTTCCTTCAGTAAATTTATTAAATGAAGCGCGAGCAAAGTCAGCCGATAACCAAGTTGAAACAAATATGCAAAGATTAACAATTGATAACACCCTAGCAGAGTTTAAAATTGGTGGACGAGTTGAAAACTTCACAAAAGGTCCAACCGTAACCCAGTTTGAAATTAAACTAGATGCTGGAGTAAAACCAGAGCGCATCGAAAGTATTTTTAAGAGTTTACAAATGAACTTAGCATCCGAATCTTTGCGTATTGAAGCACCAATTGCTGGTAAAACAGCTGTGGGAATTGAGGTTCCTAATGCTACTCGAGACATTGTTTCATTTGGCGATATGATTCGTAATCGTGATTATTTAAATGATGGAAAACCGCTTAATGTCGTTTTAGGAAAAATGGTTGATGGTAATAATAAGTATTTAAATATTGCTGAAATACCGCATTTTTTAATTGCTGGTTCAACGGGCAGTGGAAAAACTGTTTGTATTCACACTATTCTAACAAGTATCTTATATAAGGCTACGCCAGAAGAAGTTAGATTGATTTTAATTGATCCGAAGCGTAATGAATTATTATATTTTCGAGAGATGCCTCATCTTGCAGCGCCGATCATTACCGACGCTAACCTAGCAACACCGACTTTAAAATGGATAGTTGATGAAATGGAACGTCGTTTTGTACTTTTTGAGTCAACATTTAAGAGTTCGATTATTGCCTATAATGCTAGCGTAAATAATCCGGCCCAAAAGCTTCCGTATATTTTAATAGTTATCGATGAGTTTGCAGATTTAATTAATACTGCAGGAGAATCATTTGAAATTAATGTTCAACGGATTGCCCAAAAAGCTCGTAGTGCGGGAATTCATATGATTATTGCCACTCAACGCCCAACAACAGATGTTGTTAAGGGAACAATTAAGGCTAATTTCCAAGGCCGAATTGCGTTTAAAGTAAATCAACAAATTGATTCAATGACCATCCTTGATCACTCGGGTGCTGAAAAGCTTCTCGGGAAAGGCGATATGTTGTTTAACTACGGCAGTAATGATATCCGAATTCAAAATGCTTTTATTACGGTTGAAGAAATTGAAAGAGTAACAGACTTATTGCGCGAAACATATGATACTGATTATATGTTTACCGCTGAGGATTTGAAAAAACAGGCAGAGGTTGATAATAACGTTAGTTTTGATCCTCGCTCTGATGAATTATTTGAAAGAGTTGCTCGTTATGTCGTGGCTTTCCAAAAGGCCTCAATGAACCAATTGCAAAAGGCTTTTGGAATGGGCTTTAATCGCGCAGATAATATAATGATGGGCTTAGAAAAACTAGGAATTGTTTCACCGGTTTTTCCTGGTCGTCAACGGGATGTTTTACTTCAATCAGAAGAAGAATTGGAAGAAATTTTAAGGAGATAATTTAGTAGCAATGACAGAAAAAGGACAATTAAAATTAATTGAAAGAAGAATAATTATCTTAATAGCATCAGCGATAGTTTTATTTATTTTCCTGATTCTAAAAGGTAATACTTTTACGGACAATATTATTTATTTTGTATCTTTTTCCATTGCCTCAACAATTATTATCTATGACCAATATGTTCATTTTGCGATGGTTCCTCGTGAACCACGAGAAACAAATATGCTTTACCAAATATGTGACTTCTTGTCACTTTTTGCTATTGTATGCCTTGTCTTTCAACTTTTTTCAAGTTTCGTTTATTTTCG
>DATESD010000066.1:0-15594 GCA_035270985.1 Bacilli bacterium
AAAATAATATTTGCCGTCCGAAAGCCAAGTTTTTGGCCTATTTTATTGCCTTCAGCCACGACTCCCGAAATATTATACGGTCTCCCTAACATACTGTTAACCTTTTCCAAATTACCAGCTAATAAGCCTTGTCTAATAATATCCGAAGCAAAGCGTTCATTATTAATCACTTGTTCTTCTAGGACTTCAACATCATATTTTTCCTTTAAACTAGCAATTGTTCCTTGGCCTTTTCTGCCATAGTGATAATCATAACCAACGATGATTTTCACTAAATCAAACTTACCTAAATATTGTTCTTCAAAATCTTCTGATGAAGTATCGCTGAATACTTTATTAAAAGGAATCAGAATTAATAAATCAACCCCCATAGTTTCGAGAAATTGTATTTTTTCCGGTAAGGGTGTTAAATATCCAGCGTTTTTCCGCTTATGTAAAACATAATCCGGATGAGGATCAAAAGTAATAACTGCGCTTTTAACATTATTTTGTTTCGCCAGTTCTACGGCGCGACTAATCAATTTTTGATGAGCTAAATGTAGGCCATCAAAGACGCCTAAAGTAGCGACTATTTTCCCTAAATCATATTTCTTTAGGCGACTGAATCTAATTAATTCCATACGCGTTCAGCCTTATAATTAAATTCACTCTTTTTATAGATTGCTACTAGCTCATTGTCATATTGTAAAACGACTAAATCATGATTACCAAACTTATCACTTAAGGGTAGGCTCATCCCGTTTTTTACTCTCCGATATTCTTCTTCATCAAGAGCAACTATTTTTTCATCTTTTAAAGCCTCTAAAGGACTCAAAATACTATATTTACCCTCACTAACATCTTGTAATGTATAACAAGCATCAATAGTGAAATTACCAGAGGCAACTCGTTTTAAGGCGCTCATATGTGCGGGGTAATCAAGCCGTGCTCCTATTTCAGTACAAAGCGTCCTAATATATGTCCCCTTAGTGACTCTTGTTAGAAACGAAAATTTCAGGGTGTTATTTTCATAAAAAATGTCACTTGTTCGTTTTAATGATAATATTTCAATATGTCGGGCTTCACGAGGAATACTAATTCCTTGGCGAGCAAGTTCATATAATTTCTTTCCTGAAGCTTTAATCGCCGAAAACATTGGCGGTATTTGCTGTTGATCGCCAATTAAATCGGCTAAAACTTGATCAATTAACTCCACAGCAATAAGTCCTACTGTTTTTTCCGCAATAACTGTTCCTAAACTATCTTCCGTATCGGTGGCAATGCCTAACGTAATTTCTGCTTCATATACTTTATCGGCGGTTAATAAATAATTAGATAGTTTCGTTGCTTCTCCGAGTAAAACAACCATAACTCCAGTTGCTAGTGGATCTAAGGTTCCAGCATGCCCGGCCTTTTTAAGATTTAAAAGTCTTTTAACACGGGAAACAACATCTTGTGAAGTTAAGCCTTGTTCTTTGTCAACTAATAAGATACCATTCATGTTGTTTCATCCTTTCTTAGTTAATTAAATTCACAATTTCTTGCGGGTGGTTAACGATATATGAAGCTTTATTCTTTTTTAGATCTTCAATTGTACGAAATCCCCAGGCACAACCAATGCTCGTCAAATTAGCATTTATTGCCGTTTGCATATCGATATCACTATCACCAATATATATTGTCTCTTTTGCCACTACTTCTAATTCTTTCATCGCCGCCAAAACAACCTCAGGATTAGGTTTTAAGGGAACTTCTTTTTTTGCGCCAATAACTAAAGTAAATATATCTTTGGGAAAGTAATAAGCAATGACTTCTTCTGTGTCTATCTGTGGCTTATTAGAAATTACCGCCATTTTCAAGCCCCGTTGCTTTAAAAGGCTGAGCATTTCAAAAATGCCCTCGTAAGGCTTTGTTTTATTTTTTTGCAGCTTTTTATATTCTGTTAGATAAATGCTTTTAACATTATTAAAATATTCGCGCGATAATGATCTTGCATTTAGGGAGCGTTCGATTAACAAATCAACCCCACTACCGACAAAATACATAACTTCTTTAACCGAATAGGGTTCCAAGCCGTTTTTTTTATAAGCAATGTTTAGGGCATCAGTAATATCTTCAATTGTATTAAGTAATGTCCCATCTAAATCAAAAATAACACATTTAATTTTATTTATCATTTACTACCTCATTAAATTCTTATTATATTATATCTTTTTTTTAGTTAAAATGCAATTAAAAGCTCCTTGGTAAATAGATATATACGTCACATATTCTCAAAATCATCGTTTACTTACTAATTTTTTTGTTTCGCTGCAATAATATTAGTTAAGCGAAAACTTCCTGTAAAACAAATAATATTTGGAACATTCTATTTCTTGCTTTCATGGTTTTTTCATGAATAAAGTTTCCTTTTTTCACGAAAACACAACCGTTGTTTTCGCAAAAGGAAACTTTTATTATCGATATTTTATGATAATTATAGCATTCTTTTTAAATCTTTAATAAACTCTTCACACATCAATGCATTAGTCGACCAAGATGTTACTAAACGAATCATACTGGAATCCCGACCTTTAGTCCATATCTCAAAATCATAATCAACATTTAATTTGGCAATCACGGTATTTTTTAATGTCAGAAAGATTTGATTTGTATGGTTGTGTGGCAGATGTTCGAGCCGTAACATGTCTAGCCCCATAATTAAAATGTCAGCACATTCATTAGCATGTCTAGCATTTTTGAGATATAAATCATCTTCTAAGATCCTTAAAAACATTTTCGCAACAACATAGCTCTTTGCAAGCATTCCACCTTTGTTTTTTAAATGATAATGAAAATTCTTATTCAGCGTTTCATTTTTGATTAATAAAACTTCACCATATAAAACACCATTCTTGGTCCCCCCAAAATAAAAGGCATCAGTATATTTTGCAATTTCAGCAAGAGTATAATCAGCTACTTTTGAAGCAAGTGCTACCGGTAGACGAGCTCCATCGAGATATAAATATAATCCCTTTTCCTGACAAAGTTTGTATAAAGCTTTGATTTCAGCCAAACTATATACTGTCCCTATTTCAGTTGAGTTCGAGATATAAACGAGTTTGGGAATAACCATGTGGCAATCACCGTGTTCTTCAAGCACCGCCAGTACCTCTTGCGGCCTTAGTTTTCCATCCTGACCATTTACAGTCAAAATTTTGTGGCCACTACCTTCAACTGCACCTGTTTCATGAACGTTAATATGACCAGTGGCAACAGAAATTGCCGCCTCATAATTGGTTAGGGCTTTATCGATTAAAATCATATTGATTTGTGTACCTGCACTAACAAGATATAAATTCAGCTTTTCTTTAGTTAAATCACAGAATTTATCCTCTAAGCGCTGGGTATATTGGTCGAAGCCGTAACCAAGCGTTTGTTCATAAGCGCTATCTAGTAAAACTTTTATAATTTCGGGGTTACCTATTTCCCCATAATCATTACGAAAACTATATTTCATTATAACACCTCTTTTTCATGATTATATCAAAAAACACTGTTTTAGTAAACTTAGTTCACAAATATTTTTATTAATGAAAAACCATGAAAACATTTCATGATTTATTTTTTTTCTTTTTTCAAATATACTTGATCGTAAAGTTCCATTGATTCGGCAATAATTTTTTTAGCTTCTTCTGAACCAGCTATTTCTTTTACAAATGTTTTTTTACCTTCAAGTTCCTTATAAACAGTGAAAAAATGTGTTATTTCTTCAAGCATATGCGGAGGCAACTCAGAAATATCAGTGTATCTATTCAGTGAAGGATCATCAGCAGTAATCGCGATTATCTTTTCATCTACTTCATCAGAATCGATCATTTTTAAAATCCCAATTGGATAAGCTTTAACTAATGCTAGCGGAACTATTGGTTCTGTACACATTATTAAAACGTCTAGTGCATCACCATCCCCAGAAAGAGTCCGAGGAATAAAACCATAATTATTTGGATAGTGAGTTGAGGTGTATAATACTCGATCAAGTATTAGTCTACCTGTCTCCTTATCCAACTCATATTTCATTTTTGAACCCTTAGAAATTTCCACGCAAACTAGAAATTCATCTTTACTAATTCTTGCGGGGTTAACATCGTGCCATACATTCATATTATTATATCTCCTTATTAAATTTTACAGTGAAAGTCGTGCCGACTCCGATACTACTATCAATAAATATTTTTGCACCGTGAACAATGCAAATCTTTTTAGCAATTGTTAGCCCCAAACCAGTTCCACCTGTTGAACGGTTGCGACTTTCTTCAATGCGATAAAAGCGATCAAAGATTTTATTCATATTACTTTCATCCATACCGATTCCAGTATCGATTACTTGCAAAATAACATCATTATGATCTTCTTCTAAACAAACAATTACTTTACCATTTTCCCGATTGTATTTAATTGCGTTTTCAACAAGATTCACAAGTAAATGTCTAATTAAAACTTTACTTCCCTTGATATGAGCAACAACTGGCCTTTTTTCAATTATAACCGCATTTTTACGACTATAATCTAAATAACTATCGACTACATCATTAACAATCGCTGCCAAATCAACATCTTCATTTAAGGAGATTGTGCTCGATTTATATTCTAAATTTGAGAGATATAGTAACTCATCTATTGTATTTTTCATTCTAATCGATTCAAGATAAATGCGGCGAACATATTCGCCTGCTTTTTCATCGCATTTGCCAGCTCCGTTTAAAATTAATTCGGAAAACCCGCTAATTGTTGTAATTGGAGTTTTTAGTTCATGGGAAGCATTAACTATAAATTCCGCCTTTATTTCATCGTTTTTTCTTTCTTCTGTAACATCTATAATCGAAATAAACAATAGCGATGAGGCTTCTAGACTTTTATCCCATTTACTAACTAAATGGGTTAACACAAAGGAATAGACATCACGAGCTTTCCCCTTATAATAGTCAAAATATTCATCTTTACGGCGTAGCAAGCTATGGGATATTTTCTCAATCAAGTACGCATCGGTAATAACTGCCTTAAAATCGTTGTTGTTTTCTTCCCAACACTCAGCATCTAGTAATTTACAAGCATATTTATTAATTATCAACAATTCGTTTTTGTCATTAATAATCATCAAGCCTTGTTGCATGTTATTAACAATGAAATTTACCTTATCCCTTTCATTGCTAATCTCAGAAATATAAGCGTAGATGCTTTTATTTATTTCGTTGATATTTTCTAGGGCCTCACTTACTTCATAAAACTTGTGCCTAGTATTAATTTGTTGGTAAGCACCACTATTAATTGTTTTAAGATTATCACTAATCATTATAAAAGCATTTTCAATGGCGGAACTTGTCTTTCGCGAGGTATAAATATCGACGATTAACACAAAAATAATCAAGATCAACATATAAAAGACACTATTTAAAATATAACTTGCATTGTCTTGAGCAGCTATCGAAGTTCTTACAATAATATCATCGTTTATTTTAGTAATATAGTATATTTCACTATTGATAATGTATACTCTTTCGCTATTCCTTGACTCATCTATATATTCTAGTTCTTTTTCCGTTAAGTTCGTCGTTATTATTTCACTCATGCTATCGTTTGTACTATCCAAAACAATGGAGCCTAAACTATTGGCAACCACGATCTTTATCCATGTTTGGTCATTTGTATAACTATCGACAATTTCTTCAATCTCTGCTTCCGTTAAACTCTCTTTAATTTGTTTGTTTAAGATTGATGTGATATTAATCAAATTTTCTTCAAGATTTTTACGATTATAATATGAAGTTATGTATAAAGAGAGAAAGAAAAATAAAATTAAGCTGACAATCGTGATCGTCAAATTGCGCTTAATAAGTTGTTCACCCATATATTACTCCTTCTCTTAGTTTATTATATAACCTATACCGCGGACTGTTTCAATATAAATATCAGCTGATATTTGAGATAATTTTTCCCGGATTGATTTAATATGCATATCTAAAGTTCTCGTTTCCGCCAAACTCTCATAACCCCAGACGATATTCAAAATTTTATTACGTGTCATTACTACTCCACTGTTTTTCATTAGCACTTTAACAACTTCATATTCTGTAACCGTTAACTTTATAATTTCACCACGTAAAAGGCACTGATGTTTAGAGTCATCAAGCTGCAACTCACGGACGGTTAAGATATCATCATTAGGATGCTTTTTTACTACTTTTCCTAAGTTCGCTTTTATCCGCGAAGATAATTCTAAAATACCAAAAGGCTTCGTCACATAATCGGCAGCTCCTAGATCAAGTCCTTTAACAATGTCAAGTTCCGATGATTTTGCTGACAAAATAATGACCGGAATATCGGCTAAAGAAGCATGATCTTTTAAATATTTTAAGACATCATAGCCATTCATATTAGGAAGCATTAAATCAAGAATAATTAAATCAGGTTTAGTAACAGCGAGTTCTTTCAACATTGATAGTGGCTCAAAAAAGCCTTTATTATTATAGCCCGCCAATGATAAAGTGGCTTCAAGTAATTCTGCTATATTTTCATCGTCTTCAACAAAATAAATTAATTCGTTCATTGTGCCTTCCTTTTCTATAACAACAAATATTTTTTCCGATAAGTATAATAAACACCCATTAAAGCTAAAGAAATTCCTAACGCAAGAAAAGGAACAGTCAGACTATACTGACTTTCATAATAGACATTACCCGTTCCTACTTGAGGAATTGCTTGGGGATTATACGGCAAATCGTACTTTAAAGCTAAACCTTTAATATTCAACAACTGAATAACGGGAATCTTTTGATCTAAGAATCGATCGATTAAGCCTATTTTCGTTGCGTCACGATTTAATTCAAGTCGCAAATAAGTTGGCAAGATCAAACCGTTTTTTTCTGAAAAGCTTTCTTCATCTTTCCCCATTGAAACTAAATTACCCCCAACGTTAATTAACATCCGCAATTTAGGTAATTTTTGGTAAATTTTATCAATGCGATAATCGACATTAGCCACATAATCATTAATATAGATTAGTTCTGATGAACTTGAATTGATTTTATTTAATAAATCTTGACTAATATCTTCAGGGTATTCAGTGCCTAAGTCGGACTCTCCACCTAATGATACATAATCAACTGTGTTAGTAAAATATCCTTTTTGGTACAAATGTTGTGTCATATCAAAATATGTAAAATCAGGATTATTAGCTCCGTAGCTAGAAGCTCCTGTAGAGACCATAACACAAGTTTTCAAGGAAAAAATTTCAGCGGCAGCCATGACACATATATTTAAGGCCGGAAAGGAACTTGAAAAGACTAGTGCTACTTCGTCCCCCGGCTTAATCCCCGCTTCTTTAAACATATCAATAATTACGGCGGCAAAATTAGGATTTAAGGATGTTTTTTTTGATTGTAAATTTCCTAATGTTGTCGTGATTACTGTAAAGCGTTCGCCCAGCATTCCCGAATTATAAACATCTTCTGGCGACATGGGGATTCCCAATTCTTCTTTATGGACTTTTATTTCTTCCATTGCTGCTTGGGCAAGAGTTGACGCAGCTATTTTTTCCTCGTAATAACGACATTTATCAACCGTAGCACTTGATTTAGTAAACATAAAAGCGACAATTAGTAGCAAGGCCCATATATAGAAAAAATAATCAATATGAATTGGCTTTTTCTTCATGTTAGACTCCAAGTTGGTTAGAAACAAGGAGAATTAATTCTAAAATGACTAAGACAATTGCCAGCGCAGGAACTGTTCTTTTTATTCCTTGTTTATACATATCGTTCGCAATAATACCAGCTATACTATAGCCAATAATCGATACGCTCAAGAGATTAATTGAGAAAGAATGAAGCAAAGCTTGCAACAAAAAATTTATGAAAATACTTACTAAAATCAAGACGACAAAACGCCGTTTACCGAATATTACTAAATAGCGGGAAATAAATTTCACTACTAAATATGTAATAATGGCGACAATTACGGTATAAACTATTTTGTCAATTTGATTTATATACATCACCATTAAACCGGGAACAACAATGCCACCTGGAGAAATATCAGTTATTTCATAAAATATAATACTAATAATAATACCAAGAATAATAACATTAATCATCATATTCAACACCATTTTTTTCAAAATACTCGAGAATTTTTAAACCCATTCCATAAATATTGCCTATCCCAAAGATAACTTCTTCTTTTTGTAAGGCTTCTAAACTTTTTACTTCTTCAACAATTACATCAGGATAATTCACACGGACAAAGCGTTTAACATATGGTTTATTTGAACCACTAATTAATAACTTCTTAAAAGATAAATCTCCTAACAATTTTAGACTTTGAATCGTTCGTGAAGGGCGATCGTTACGAGTGTTTAATAAAATAGTAACGGTCTCAGCAGAGAATTTTTTTGTGACCTCTGTGTATACTTTTTTCGTGGAAGTCGGATCGTTAACCGAAAAAGCATTTAGGAAAATTGTATCGCCATATTTAAGGGCTTTAAAAGCGCCTGGATCATGGTAGTATTTCCCCATTCCTACTAGATATTGCTCTTTGTTGAGGTTTAATAAAGTAGCGACCTCCCAAGCAAGATTTAAATTATTTTTAAATGTTGCTAGTTGATCTTCTTTAAATCTTTCTTCCGCAACAATAACTTCAACATCATTATTGCCTATTTTTCTTGTATACAATTTATTATATTCCCTATCAGCGACTATTAAATAACCTTTTTCTGGGATAGTATTTGCTAGAGCACTAGCAATATCATCAAGGTTCGCTCCCATATCACCAATGTGATCGAGTAAGACATTAGTAATTATTGTTATATCCGCATTAAGCATTCGGTGCTGGGTAATATACTGTAACTCGGGGTTGACAGCCATACATTCAATTACAAGGATATCAGCTTTTTCTCGGTAAGCTTTTCGCATCGTCCGATATTGTTCCCGGATATTGGCTAAGCCCCAACGTTTAACTTCTATTTCTTGATTCTTAGTGTTAATCATCGTTGGAACTGTTCCCGTCGTTTTGCTGAAAACCCGGAAACCGCATTCGCGCAATCCGGCATCAATCAATCTCGTTGTTGTACTTTTACCTCTAGTGCCATTAATATGAATCACGTGTTTGAATGATTTCCTGACTTTTATAAAATATATTCTTTCAAAAACAATATATCCAAAATATAAAATTCCTAGTGTAATAGTAATTATTTCAATAAAATCCATGTTTTCTCCTATTCAGCAATTAATAATAGCATTAACGGTTCAGTAATAGAGCTTATAGTAGTAATTTGGTACATCGGAATATTATTTTTTACTGATGTTTCCGATAAAAAATAATCACCATTACCTGCTTTTACAAAAATGTTTAAATTAGAGCCGGCAAAAACAATTTCAATTAAATCATCTGACGTTGTTCCCCGTCTAGACATACCACCAAGATGCCAAGATATTAAGGTTGTTTTTCCTTTTTCACATAAGGCAACAAATTCTTTTGCCCGAGCTAGCTCAGTATTAACAGTAATTCCAGCATCACTCATTGCTTTAATGCTACAGCCAACAATAATAAACACAATTGCATCTTCTTCAATTTCACTAGCTTCTAGTTCTAAATCATAAACATAGTCAAAATCATATTTTATGTTTTCCGCTAAATAAACAATATACGTCATAAAATTCTCAATATCAATAGATTGACCTACGGAAGTAATATAAACTTTTTTATTTTGCATTATTCCCTGAAAATCTTCAGGAATAGCAAATACTAATTCATCTTCAGTGGGGATTTCAGTGTTTAGCTTACAACCAAAAAGAACTATTGTTAAGAGAATAAATATCAAACCTAGATTAAATTTTTTATTCACGTTGCTCACCTCTTTATTGCCATTACTAATAAGTATATAAATTAAAGGTATTTATCTAATTATCACTAATAACACAATCAATTATACCATAAGCTGGTCTATTTTCCAATTGCTAATAAAAACATAAAAATATATTTTACCGTATAGGGTCCGAAAAATAAGATGAATAAACCTCCATTTGTGACAATCAAACGGAGGTTTATTTCTATTGTGATCTCATTGTTTTAGCAGGCCTAATTACCTTAAATGTCTCGTAAGAATTTACTGAAATGAGAATGCTATTTGCCTCGATTTCAGTATAATAATTAATGTTTCCCGTTGAGGAGTCGTAAGAAATTAAGTATGACCCACCAAAGATATAAACATTATAGAGACTTCCTGTGTAACACATGATGATGTCCCCCGCATCTAGGTGCTCCATTTTTAATAATCTAATCCGTAAATCTTGGTTATAAGTTGAACTTCTATCATAACTTAAGCCACCATACAAGAATGAGATAGACAAAGTAGAATTATAGAGATTTGTTAATGTGGTATATTCTAATACAGTGTTTGTAACTGAAGCCGTACTCGAAAAAGATGAGAAAATCGTTTGAATTAACTCCAACGAATTCTCATAAATAGAACTATTGGCATAATCATCAATTAACTCTGTTAATGTCTGGTAATCAGTTTCATCGAGACCTGTTATAGAGTAATATAACGGATTAATTACGATTTGTCTAATCTGTCCTCCATTACTTTCAACGGTCTTCCCGATATCATTTACATTATCGCTTACCACAACTGTATATTGTAAATAAACGGTTTGATTCGGAGTAAGGATCGGAATAGAAAATGAAACATGATGGTCTGCGGAGATTCCTCCACTGCTAAGTGATGATAATGTCACATATTGAGATAGTTCATCAATTACATGAATATTGTATATTGGCTTCGATTCATAATTACTCAGCCTAATGGAATAGGTAATACTAGTTCCTAGGCCGACTGCCGAATGAAGATCAACATTACCAACCTTTTCAACATCAAGACCAGTAAAGCGCGCCCGGCTTAAAGCATAAGAACTGATTGTGATATTTCCCCGATTCAAAGGACGCAAATGACAAACTTTATTGACCACTGGGCGGAATAAATATCGGGAACTAGTGACAGTAGAAAACAATAAGCTTGCGGCTAACTCTTTAATCGCGCCAGTAGCTTCTGTTTTTTCTACACCTAGATTATAGTCATAACTAGAACCAGTAGCATGCAAAAAGATATCATTTCCCATATAAATTAAGACATGCCCTAATGAATCATCGTCATAACGATAAACAATTAAATCACCAATCTCGAGATTATTCCAAATTTGCGATAACTTATTATCTTTATCAGTTTGCTCGGTATAAATACTCGTTACAAAATAATCGATTACTTCAGTATTTATCCCCAAGTTGCTTTCAGCAAAAAGCATAAGGTTTTTGGTATTGGTTGTTGTAGGGATTGCCCCGGGGAAAACATCAATGCCAAACGCATAATGGTAAATAGAGTTAACATAACTACTACAATCCACATAAGCATAATTTTCATCTGTAGCCATTTCTGGACTTACATTTAGCATTCTTCGTCCAGTTTTTTGATCATACTGAATTTGGCGGCCTTGTTGATAATAGGCATAGGCGATATCTTTTATGACATCACTTAGTTCAGGGCGACACCTTTTGAGTCACAGCGGGGAAAACTCCTCTTTCAATGGCAGCTCTTTTATAATAAAGTTTACTACCAACGTATACTAGTTTACCATATTGAATTTCAAATTCATTTGAATCATTTTCAGCAAATGAAGTAATGTAAGTTAAAATATTTTCGCTACCAAGCCCACCAAAATAAGCATAAATAGCATCAGAAAGTGTTCCCATATCGCTCAAATAATTTGTTATTACTGTTCCAAAATCACTCAAGCTATTAGTATATCCTGAATTAGCATCGGCACCAGAATCAACTTTATTGACAGTGGGCTGAGTTTCATTTGTACCACTTGATGCAGTTGCGGAAGTATTAAGAGTATAGGCTGCTCTTGATGTAGATGAGCCATAATAATTCTTTTCAAAAATAACTGTAGAACTTGCGGGAATTCCAAGGCCGAATCTTGTAAATCGCGATGTGGTGATAGTTCTACTTTTTGGCTTAGTAACCACGGCTAGATCTTCTGCATAAAACTTATTGTACATTATTTCTACAGTTAAACCTGTAGTTTCAGTTGCAGAATTGGCTGCATTTCCCGTCGTTAACAGAACAGCATTATAATAAGGCGAAGTCCTAATAGAATTTCTTAATATGCTCACCTGTGAATTAGTACCAAGATACATGACTCTAATGGCATTTCCACCAAGACAAGTTGTATAAGTAGGAACAATTAAATTATCTTCTATATTAATATTAACCTTACAATTTAGAGTTCTTGTTGCTCCATCTCCCATCATATAGCCAATATCAATGATATAACTTGACCCAAGTTTGTTAAAGGTGTTTTTATAAATATCAACTTGAGAACCATCGCTTAATTTCATTAACCGAATGCCATAGTCATCTCCACTTAATTCACTTAAGTCATTTTCAAAGTAGTTTTCACTTACCTCGATATTGTTTATAAATCCCCAAAAGAACACTTCTCTAGTATATACGGTGTTAGAAGAATGAAAGTAATTGTCCTTAATTATGATATTGGAAATTAAGCAATCAGAGCTATTATCATCAATAGAGAAATTTCCTGATGTTGTAAATGAGCAATAACTAACGCTAATATTGTCATGTGTCCCCAGCAAATGAAGGCCCCGTTCGCCGGTAAATTTAATTCCATTTAAAGTAAAGTTGTTAGTTCCATCTGCTAAAAGGAGCCATTTATCTGAATAAACGGATTCAGCAAGTGAATTCTCACTTCTTAAACCTTCGGCGTCAATGCTCACATTTGAATTAGCTCCCAACACCTCTATATTGTTTACGTTAACGGTGAGTCTCTCAGAAAACCATCCTCTTGTTAATTCTAATTTATCACCTTCAACAAGGATAATACCAGCAAAATCATTGTAATATGCCTTGTTCCCTACTGCGCTTGTTACTTTAATTCTTTTAGGAGTAACAATACCATCAACAAGCGTTTTTAAAGCACCATCATATTCAACAGGTTGAGTGTCGTATATTACTCTTGCTACATCGGTAATATTTCTTGTTAGCGCCGTGGGAACAAACGTATAAGTAGTTTCATCTTTCGCATATCCAATTACTGTAATATCCTGGTCATATCCAATCTCTGGAATACCCGTTAATACAACAGCCAAAGTTAAACTAGTTTGATCATAATTGGTCATAAAGACTACTTCTTTTCCATTGATAGTAGGAACCGGATTTGTAATCACCGCTTGTAAATCGGCAATATTTGCTTTTCCAAATATGATGGCAAATCCTCTAGTTTTTTCTCGGTGGCTTACATCAAAAGTCGCAGAAAACCTTAACCCTTGTGTCCCCTCGGTGCGAATAGATGCTCCAGGAGCCATTTGAATAGTTTCACTATCAGCTTTTACTTGAATGAAACGAAAACCAATAAAGAAAATAAACACAATTAAAATAGTGAAAATTCCAATTTTATTTAATATTTTCATAACTAAGCCCACCAATCCTCGAGACCAACGTCTTGAGTAGAACTGTCGCCAGCCGTATCAATCTCTGTTTCTTGAAATTTTACAATTTCAATTACAGGTTTTTCATAATCTTTTCTCATATTTTTTACCTTTCGAAATGTTTTTTCGCATATGATTGTTTTTAGCCATATATGCGTGTAAATAATTATCACTAATATGTAATAGCCATTAGAAAATGCCATGCATAAATTAAAGTGTGGCAAAAATTACGCATGGCATTATTTATTTATCTATTTAAAATCTTTATAATTTTATTTTGCCGTCGTACAATTTTCAGCATTAACAATACTCATTTGAAAATATGTTGAAGTTGTATAACCTAAAACAACATATAAGTCGCCAGTAATTGCAATAGCAGGTACTGTCGCTGAAGGGCCAACAAAAGCAGTAGGGACACCAAGCATTGCGTTATACCATTCTGCTCCCGCATTAGCTTCATTTGTATCACTCTTCAATGAGAAAGTTTTACCATTATATTTTGTTCCATTGTTATCTATAGCTTCTTTATTAAAGAATAATTTAATATTGAAAGGTAATTTTGATGAAGATCCACCTAGGAATAATGGGTTTTCTTCCGTTCCAACTAACTTAATTAAAGTTCCATAAACTAAATTGTCAGCAAGAGCTTGCATTTCTGCATTATTAGAAACAACTAACGCATTTTGGAAATTAATACTTGCCGCTTTACCTAGTAATGTAACTGTGTTATCTGCTGTAACTTCAATATACATACGTCCTGTTTGTTCTGGACCAGTTCCAATCGCTGGAGTATTCAAATAATATGTTCCCAGAACTAAAATCTCATCACCAATAGCAAGAGGATTTCCGGCACTATCAGTATAAGCACCATAAACTCCACCAAGACTACTAATTCCATTAACCATTACTGTTTTACCAGTAGCATTGTCAAGAATTAATACTCCTAATCTAGTAACAACAGTATTTCCATCAGAAACATAGCCGGCAATGACGCCACTAACCTTAACGGCTTGGCTATCAGTACCTGAGGCAAGCAAGTCTGTAATAGACATTGCTTCGGCTTTTAACACTGTTACTTTATATTCACGAACATAATCAACACCTTGATATTTAAAACTTGCTGTTAAAGTAATTTCCTTACTCTCGTTAGTCTCAGTAACCTTACCAGTTTGAGAATTAATAATATTTTCATGAGATGAAGACCAAGTAATATCACCTTCAACTAACTCATGAGTTCTAATTAAATCTACTGTTCCGCTTTCAATTGTCACTGGCAGTGCTTTCGATAAAGCAATTCCAATAGCATCGACGCCTGAAACTTGGTAACAATCCCAATCAGGAATTACAAATGCCATATAAGTATCCGAAACATATAATGCATAAGCATAAATTGTAACGCCAAATTGTTGCGCTCCAGCATTATAGAAAGGAATATTATACATCGTATGCCATGTATCACCACCTAAAGTTTCATTTTGAGCAGCAATTAAGAAAGCAAAATAATGGATATTAGTTCCTTCTCCATGTCCAGCATCACCGATATTTGCATTGTATCCTAAGCGAACCCAATTAGTAGATGCCGGAGTACTTGAAGTTGAATAGTTCATAAATGGATTAACAAATTTGACTAGTTTATTTGCATATGTATCATAATTATTAGCGAAGTCTAAATATCCTTCTGGACCATCAAGCACTAAAGCATTTTGATAGTCATGAGCATATGGA
Source organism: Bacilli bacterium (assembly GCA_035270985.1). GTDB lineage: Bacteria > Bacillota_I > Bacilli_A > ML615J-28 > CAG-698 > JAAYBG01. The sequence goes on from DATESD010000066.1 coordinate 15,244, forward strand.
TTATCTTTTGAAGCTACTTGTAAACTAGTAACATCCATTACAGTTGTTCGACTAGCAATGCGGAACTTTCCTGTTACAAGAATCTCATCACCACATTCAATTGCTTTATACTCTTCACTAGTATTTACAATAAATCCATCTTCACTCTTACCAAAATCAACAGTAATTGTTTGTAAACCGATTTTATCTTTAATAATAAATGAACGTAAGCTTTCTGACTGATTACGAGCAATACCAACAACGATTCCCCGAACAATTACAACACTCATCTCAACTTGTGGTTTATCAGTAAATAGTTCGGCAACACTTCTTTCAACAATAGCTTTAGAAGTGATTACATAATTAACTGTT
>DATESD010000067.1:0-3536 GCA_035270985.1 Bacilli bacterium
CTTACAAATGATGTGTGATTTAGGTGGCCGTGATACAGAAAAAGATGTTTTTGGTCATGAGGGACGCTACCGAACGAAACTATCAAGCAAAACATATAAAGATGGATGCCCAAAATGTGGTGGTGCTATTACAAAAGAAGCATACATGGGTGGATCAGTTTACTACTGTCCTATATGCCAAAAATAAATAAAAGCGTTGACTGTCTGTCAACGCTATTTTTTCATATAATATGGATCAATGATGTTTTCCGCAATATTGCAACAATGGTCACTAATTCTTTCTAAATTAGAAAGAATATCAACATAGTGAATATCATTTAAGATATTGCTGCTATCAATGGCATTTAATTGCTCTTTACGATATTTACGTTCTAACGTATCAATTTCTTCTTCGAGTTTAATGATTTCGGAAGCGATTTTTTTATCACGTTTTGCAAAAGCTTCCGCAGCATGATTTACTTGATAGTTAATTTGTTCGAAGAAGTAGTTTAGGTTCTTCAAGGTAGTTTCATCAGTCATAACCCCAACATTGTAACGATCTTGGAAGAATTCAACTAAGTTAACGCAATGGTCACCAATTCGTTCTAAGTCGCGAATCGTGTCAATATAGATGGCTTGATTGATGCTTTCTTCATCACTGAAATTTTCAGTGTGAACTTGCATTAAGTAGTCGTGAATTAAGTGATTGAAGACATCCATTTGATCTTCTAGCATTAAACATTTTAAGAAGTAATGATCACTATTCTCATTTAAGTATTTATGAGCACAGTCAATCATACGGATTGCAACTTTACTCATGTCAATGATTGATAAGCGTGAGCTTTCAAGTGCTAGAATTGGTGATTTTTCTAATAATTCTTCATTTAAAAATTTCGCTGATACATATTCTTCATCACCGATTGGAGTGTCAGGAATAATTTTCTTAATCACTTTAATCAAATATTTAATAAAGAAGAATAAGATAAATGTCGTAATGACATTAAATACCAAGTGAACAATCGCCAGGGTTAACATATTACTTTCCCCAAAGACATTTTTTTCTAATAGTTCAAATAGATACGTAAATGGTCTTAAAAAGACTAAAAATAAGACAGTCCCAAGTGTTTTAAAAATCAGATTACCAACAGCTGCTTGTTTTGCTTCTCGATTTCCACTTAAACTAGCAATTAATGCTGTTACTGTAGTACCAATATTAGAACCAAATAAAATTGGAATTGCTGCAACTAGGGGAATTGTCCCTGTTGCAAACATTTTCTGTAAGATTCCAATGAAAGCAGAAGAAGATTGAATTAAGGCAGTTAGTGATGCACCTGTGAAAACACCTAATATCCAATGATTGGATAAGGTTTCTATGATTGTCGTGAAGAACGGGAATGTTGCTAATTCTTTTAAGCCTGTTCCCATAAATTCTAGACCAAGGAATAGCACTCCAAAGCCGAGAATGGTTTCTCCTGATAAATTCCAACGATGTTTATTAACAAAGAGAATTAAAAAAGCACCGACAAAGATGATGGGTAAAGCATAATCAGAAACATTTAAACCGATGATAAAAGCGGTAATTGTTGTTCCAATATTTGCTCCTAACATAACACCAATACCTTGTGTTAAGGTCATTAATCCTGCTGATATTAGTCCTACAACAATAACTGTAGTTGCTGAAGAGGATTGAATGACAACGGTGATTAAAATACCGACTAAAATAGCCTTAAAGGTATTGCTTGTTGTTTTTTGAATTAAGATTTTTAATTTACTTCCTGCTAGTTTCTTTAGGGAGTCGCTCATGAGGTTGATACCGAATAAGAAGAGTCCCAAACCACCAACAGCAAAGAAGATAATCGAAATTAAATTATTTTCGGTTAATGAAAAAATAGAAAGTATGTTCATGGTTGCTCCTATTTAATTTATCCTTGTTAATTATATCTTAAAAAAGTAGTTTTATCAAGGTAATTAAAGGTTGAAACGTTTTCAAGAAAAAAACTTTTTAAAATTAACAATAACGCTCGATTTTATTTTCTTTTTGTGATAGAATATTCAACTAGAGGATTATGGTATGAACAAAAAGACACTGGGCAATTTATTAGCATTATTTACTGTAATGATATGGGGAACAACATTTGTTGTTACCAAGAATCTTTTGAATGACTTTAAACCAATAGAAATTTTACTATATCGTTTTACGATTGCCTTTGTAGCATTACTAATTGCTTATCCGAAAATATTTACTGTTAAGAAGTGGAAGCATGAAGTAGTCTTTGCTTTGGCTGGTTTATCAGGAGTTGCGATTTACCAGTTTTTGGAAAACACCGCTCTTACATATACTTCAGCAACCAATGCTTCTATCATTACTTCTATGGCACCATTTTTTACAGCTATTTTATCTTTCTTTGTTTTAAAAGATGAAGGCTTAACAAAACGATTTATTGTTGGTTTTATCATCAGTATTTTGGGAGTCATTCTTGTCACATTTAATGGGATGTTTGTATTAGAATTAAATCCTTTTGGAGATTTATTATTGGTAATAGCAGTAATGATGTGGGCTACCTATTCTGTAGTGACAAAAATTGCTTCAAAATATGGTTATCATATGGTTCAAGTAACAAGAAGAATTACCATGTATGGAATCATCTTTATAACACCAATCTATTTGTTTTCACATTCTGATTTTGATATCAGTAAAATACTAGTGTGGGAACATGGCTTATCAATTGCCTTCTTGGGTTTCATTGCTTCTGCATTATGCTTCTCAACATGGAATATTGCTGTGAAACACATTGGAGCAGTCAAAACAACAGTTTATATATATGCGATCCCTGTCGTTACCATCATTTTTTCTGCTATTTTCTTGCAAGAAAAATTGACTTGGATGGGAATCTTAGGGGCAGCACTTACGATTATAGGCCTTATCATTTCAACAAGAAAGAACAGGCAACGAAGTATTGTTATTGAAGATGAATAGTCACTGCGGCTGTGGCGAAACTGGTAGACGCGCTATCTTCAGACGGTAGTGTTATTAACGTGTCGGTTCAAATCCGATCAGCCGCACCATTAGCTAATTAGGGGTTTGAACTTAATTGTTCAAATTCTTTTTTATTGTTCTTGATTTGATCGAATGTGTTATTTATTAAGAGGAACCACATGTAAAATGTGACTGAAACAAAAATAGTCGCATTTTACATACTATATGTCAATATCTGTTTTTGCTAATCCCGAGTGGTACGAACGTATCAAAATAGGTAAACCCTGCCACATTAATATTTGGGTGTAGTAAATTTTAACAGGGTTGCACAAAAGTATTAAAATAGTTTAAATCACACATATTAGAACAATAGGTTTGATACATAACAAATGTAGTTTGTTATTGTTATCAAGCCTTTTTTGTTGCGAAAATAGGAAAAATCTCCTTTTTTCGTTTCATTGATTTGATAGATGTGTTATTAAAAATCGAGATTTTATGATTTAATGATAAAAATAGGCTATAAAAACACGAACGATAAACGCATTATAATTTGATCGCACATCAATTGTGACACCACAAC
>DATESD010000068.1:0-9260 GCA_035270985.1 Bacilli bacterium
CAAATTGAAAATACGGATAATATTGTTATAATCTGTCCTCCAGTTACGGGAACAGAAAAAATAGCGACGAAATCTCTTGATACTTTGCACCGTATTGGTGCCAAGGTAACTAATATATCTAAGGGGATTTTGCGTAGTTCGCACGCTGATAGTGAAGATTTAAAAATGTTATATCAAATGTTGAATCCTAAATATATCATTCCTGTTATCGGCGAATATCGTCATCAATATATGCATAAAAATATCGCTTTAGAGTTTGGTTATTCCGAAAGCAATATAATTGTTTTAGAAAATGGTGAACAGATAACTTTTGAAGATGGAATTTTAAAACCAACAAGGACAAAAGTTACCGCTGGTGATGTTTTAATTGATGGCTCGATTATTGGAGATATCAATGAAGTGGTTTTAAAGGACCGTGAAATGCTATCGCAAGATGGTATCGTTTTAGTAACTGTAAATGTTGATGCGCGTGCTAAAAAAATCCTTAATGCACCTAAAGTTGTAATGAAAGGATTTGTTAGTTCTGATGCTGCCCAAGAGATTATTGATAGCATATCGGAAGTAACAGAAAAAGTTATTCTTAGCCATTTTAATAAAAAATATGTTGATTGGAACGTTTTGAAGAGTGATTTGAAAGAACGCATAAGTAAAATCATTTATACACAGACAAAGAAGAATCCGATCGTTACTCCTGTTGTTATTGATATTGAAGGATAAAAAGAGGTTTATATGGAAAAATTAAAAAGTTATCAAATAAGACAGATGTGGCTTGATTTCTGGCAAGAAAAACATCATGAAGTATTACCGAGTGCTCCTTTAGTTCCTGTTAATGATCCAACATTACTGTGGATTAATGCCGGAGTTGCGCCTTTAAAAAAGTTTTTTGATGGTCGAGAAACACCAAAAAATCGTCGCATGGTAAATGCACAAAAATCAATCAGAACGAATGATATTGAAAATGTTGGTAAAACTGCTCGTCACCATACTTTCTTTGAGATGCTAGGTAATTTTTCTGTTGGGGATTATTTTCGCGATGAAGCTTTAACCTGGGCGCTAGAAGTTCTAACAAGCAAAAAATGGTTTGGCTTTGATTTAGCGAAGTTATATTTTACTGTTTATCCCACCGATATTGATTCATATAACAAATGGATAGAATTAGGCATTGAGCCAAGTCATATTATTAAACTTGAAGATAATTTTTGGGAGATTGGGGAAGGTCCTTGTGGGCCAGATACGGAAATCTTTTATGATCGGGGTTTAAAGCACGATCCATTGAACTTAGGAATAAAAATGTTGCAAGAAGACATTGAAAACGATCGTTATATAGAAATATGGAATATTGTTTTCAGCCAGTTTAATGCAAAAGCTGGAGTTCCTCGCAGTAATTATCAAGAACTTCCTAGTAAAAATATTGATACAGGGATGGGCTTAGAACGAATGGCTTGTATCATGCAAGAAGTTGAAACTAATTATGATACAGATTTGTTTATGCCAATAATAGCAGAAGTAGAGCGATTAACCGGTGTTAAGTATACGGGACAAATGGCATTTAAAGTAATTGCTGATCATATTCGCAGTGTTACTTTCGCAGTCAGTGATGGAGCAATGCTATCAAATGAAGGACGCGGTTACGTGCTGCGGAGAATATTACGACGAGCAATTCGCTATGGTCGTAAATTAGGCATGAATGAACCATTCATGTATAAGCTGGTTAAGATAGTTGTTAATTATATGAGTAATTATTATACTTATTTAATTGATTCTGAAGCTAGTGTAACAAAGATTATTAAGGTAGAAGAAGAAAAATTCTTATTAACGCTAGAGATTGGTGAGAAGAAGTTATTAGATTATATTAATAACGCTGATACAAAAATTATTTCTAAAGAAATTGCTTTCTTACTATATGATACTTTTGGTTTTCCATTAGAACTAACTTTAGAAGTTGCTCAAGAACATAATTTTCTCGTTGATGAGCAAGGTTTTAAAGGAGAATTAAATAAACAGAAGGAATTATCGCGTGGTGCTCGTAATGAGGACCAGTCAATGAATATTCAAAATAAAGCAATGTTGGACTTTGTGGATGATAGTGAATTTATTGGTTATCATGTTTTAAATACAAAAGCCGAAGTAATTGCTATTTTTAAAGATGGCGAAAAACTTGATAAGGCAAAAGGCGATTGCTTATTAGTCTTTAACAAGACCGTTTTTTATGCTGAATCAGGCGGGCAAATTGGTGATATCGGCTATATCAAAACTAAAACTGATATTAAGAAGGTCATAAATACTGTTAAACTACCTAACGGGCAACATGCATCCCTTGTTAAGTTAGATGAAGAAACGATTACTGTTGGTGATGTTTTAGAAATTAGTGTTGATACCGAATTTAGAAGTGCAGTTTGTGCTAATCATTCAGTCACTCATTTACTAGATGAAACATTACGAAGAGTCTTAGGAAAACATGTTATTCAACAAGGATCTAGCGTTACTAATACAACTTTACGGTTTGATTTCAATAACTTTACATTCCCATCGAAAGAAGAGATTCTTCTAATTGAGAAAATTGTTAATGAACAAATAAATAAACACCACCAAGTAGTAATCAAGGAAATGCCATTGACGGAAGCAAAAAAACTAGATGTTCAAGCAGTCTTTGGCGAAAAATATGGTGATATTGTTCGTGTTGTTGATATGGGCTTTTCTCGTGAATTATGTGGTGGAACTCATGTTAGTAATACTAAAGATATTGCAAGATTTGTTATTTTATCGGTTGAAAGTAAAGGCTCAGGAATTTTTAGAATTGAAGCAACAACTAAAGATAATATTGAAGAACAGTTGGACCATGTCTTAGCCAATGCTAATCAAGAGGTTAGTGATTTAGAAGCTAAGATTGCTGCTTTTGTAGCTGATGCTAAAAAAGAAGGCTGGAAATTAGATTATAAAAAACAATCTTTTCCTAGTGAAGACTTAGGTTATCAAACCATTATTAATAAAGGTTTAGAAGTAGCATTCCTTCGTGAACAAGTTAAAGAGCTGGATAAGGCTTTAACTAAAATGTACCGAAATAAAAATTGCTTATCAATTGAAAATTTCGAAAAAAAGGTTTATAATATTAACAATTATAAAATTTTAGTAACTGAGATTGAGAATGAATCGTTAGATTCAGTCAAAGATTTAATTGATCGTTTAGTTGATAAATTAAATGAGAGTCTTGTTTTCGTAGCGCTTAAACTAGAAGACAAAGTTATTTTTGTTTGTAAGAATAAAATTAGCGCTTTAAATGCTGGAGCTTTAGTTAAAGAGGCTGCGATCATAACTAAAGGTAATGGTGGAGGTCGTTCTGATTTTGCCCAGGCTGGTGGTAGTGATATTAGTTTAGTTGATGAAGCCTTGGCAAAAGTTAAAGCGATCATTAGGAGCAAACTATGAGAATAATGGGACTTGATTTAGGCAATCGGACTTTAGGAATGGCTGTTAGCGATTATTTAGAAATAATTGCCAATCCGATTGGAACGTTTAGGTTCGAGGAACAAGATTTAGAGGCTGCTCTTGAAGAAACTATCAAGTTTGTAAAAGAGCATGATGTTAAAAAGATAGTTTTAGGTTTACCAAAAAACATGGACGGTAGTATTGGCTATCAAGCTGAATACTGCTTGGAATTTAAGGCCATGCTTGAAGCGGCAATGCCCCTTGAAGTAATAATGATTGATGAAAGATTAACATCAAAAATTGCTAACTCGACAATGCTTTCAGCTGATATGAGTCGTAAAAAGCGAAAACAAAATGTTGATAAATTAGCAGCAAGCATTATTCTTCAAAGTTATTTAGATAGAAGAAAATAAAATTAAGAGAGGAAATTTATGGAAAACGAAAAACAACTGATTTTTATTGATGACAAAGGCGATGAAGTATTGTGTGATATTTTATTTACCTTTGACTCCGAAGAGTTCAAAAAAAGCTATGTGCTATTTTCACCGACAGGTTCTGAAGATGAAAATGGAAACCTAGAGGTAACGGCAGCGTCTTACATTCCTAGTGAAGATGGAAGCGTTGGTGAATTGATTGCCATTGAAAATGATGAAGAATGGGCTTTAATCGAAGAGATGCTAGATCATTTTGATGAAGAATTTGGCGATGAATGTGAAGATGAAGACGGATGCGAATGCGAAGACGGATGCGAATGTGAAGAAGACGAAGAAGATGAAGAAGAATGTTCTTGCTGTCAACATAACTGCAAATAACAAGCAAAAAAAACTAGTATGAATAATCATACTAGTTTTTTATTTGCTATGTTTATATAAGATAAGCTGTGCTAAATCATTATATATTTTTCCGATTTCTTCATCATCTTCATATAATCCTAAATGATGGAGCGGTTGATTAATGGGTATTTGGCAAACGACTTCCGTATCTAGTTTTTCAGCAACCGCTGCTCCGCCACCAATACCGAAAATAAAGTCTTTTTGCTTATTAACTGGATTTAAATAATAAGACATATTTTCAATAACTCCAATTATGTTATGCCCTAATTGCTTAGCGGCATATCCAGCTTTAATAGCGACATGGCTCGCAGCAAGATGAGGAGTAGTTACAATTAAAGCATCCGCTGTTGGAATAATAGTTCGTAAATCAAGGGCGATATCACCCGTTCCTGGAGGCGAATCAATAATCATATAATCGATATCTTTATTCCATTTTACTTCGTAAAAGAAGTTATTCATCATCGAATTTAGCATTGCGCCTCGCCAAATAATTGGCTTGCCAATTTCTGCAAAAAATTCTGTGGAGATTACTTCGATGCCATAGGCTTCAAAAGGCATAATTTTACCATCTTCACTAGCTTTAGGATAGTGATGTTCCATCTCTAAAATTTTTGGAATGCTCGAGCCATAAATATCAGCATCAACTAAAGCTACTTTTTTTCCTAACTTCGTTAGGGCGTAAGCAAGGTTAGCAGCAACTGTTGATTTGCCAACTCCACCTTTACCAGAAGAAATGATAATAAACTTAACATTACGATTGACAATACTGTCAATTTTTCTTTTTTCTTCGATTTCTAGTTTTATGCCAGCAAAGCCTAAATCAATTTTAATGATTTTTGCTAATTCACGGCGAAGGTTTTTTTCTGCGTCCCCACCAGTACGGCCGATTGCTAAAATTAAAACAACAATATTTTTATCAGGATCAACCCCGATATGTTTAATGGCATTTGTTTCTAATAGTGTTTGCCCTGTTGATTCATCAACTAGCATATCAATATGTTTGCGTATTTCTTGTGTATTCATAATTACTCTCCTATAATTGGCATTTTAAATTCTTCTAAATATAATTTTGGATTATCAACTAATAAGCTAAAAAGTTTTGTTGCTTTTAATTCATAAATGACATTTACATCATCAAGATGCTTTTTAACGTTAGTTATAATCTTGGCTTTAGTTTCTTTGCTAAGCGAAGAAACATATTTTTTCCCTAAGGAATTCATTGATAATATCCGTAAATAATTGAAATACATATTACTATACTCTTTTGGTGTTTCTAATAATATATGCAGCAATAATCTTTTAATGCGATTAGCAGGATAGCGTTTAGTTTGAATAGCTTTGACTAATGAATCATAGTCGCTAGTTTCTAAAAGCATAGATACTATTCGATTCTCAATCCCCTCATTGATGCCTAAAAAGTTGTTGATTGCATCAAGGCTTTCGATAGACAACTTATACTTAATTACTTGATATAGTATATCATAGGCCCGGGTTAAATTGGTGAAAGATGCTTGATATTTAGGGATATAGGCTGATATGTCTTTATCTTCTTCTAGCAATTCTCTGATACTAGTCGCGCTACTAACGCTCCCTGTCGTTTCGGTATTGAAGTAGTCGTTATCCCTTCTTTTAACTAACGTTATATTTATTTTAGAGTCTATTTTGTCGATAGCCGCTAAATATTGTATGGCTAAGGTATTGTTAGGCAAGGCAAAATTTTTAATTATTTCTTCATCAACAGTGATCGTTGAGATTGCTTTATAGGTACTTGTTGAAAAAGAAATACCTAAAGCTAAGTTTTTCTTTACATGATCGTTATAGTTTTCTGTTGCCATTAAATCTTTCATTTGTTTTAGTTTTACTAGATCATTTAGTTCAACGCCAAATGCTAAATCAGTGACACCTAAATCACTTAACGACTTAACCGAATTATAAGCAAAATAGTCAGCACTAGCAACAGCCCCGAGGAAAGGAAGTTCAAGAACAATGTCGATTCCCATTTCTAAAGCAATCCGGGCTTTATCAAATTTGTTTAAGACCATAATGTCGCCACGCATAGAAAAGTTTGTTGAGAAAATCGCGATGGTTAGATCGGGATTTATTTTTCTTTTAGCCTCATCAATAAAGTATTTATGGCCATTGTGAAGAGGATTTAGTTCTAAAATTAGTCCTAAAATAGTTTTCATACTTATCACCTAACTTTTAATATTATATCATAAATTAAGGCAAACATTAATTAATATACTAAAATAAAAAAGGAAAACCTTTTTAAAGAAGGCTTTCCCAAGTAATTAATATAAGTTCTTCGCAATTTCACTAGCTAATTTACAATTATTGTAAACTAGTTGAATATTCGAGTCCAGACTATCACCACCGGTGATTTCTTTAATCTTGGCTAGTAAATATGGAGTAGTTTTATTACCTTTAATTTGTAATTTATCCATCTCAACAATCGCTGCTTTAATGGCGTTATCGATTACTAAAGGGTCCATTTCATATTCAGATGGAATTGGGTTGGCAACTAAAATACCACCCCTAAGTCCCATATCCCATTTGGCTTGCATTAACTGAGCAATTTCAAGCGATGTATCGAGGCGATGATTGACAGGGAATTCGCTTTTCGAAGTATAAAAGGCTGGTAAAAAGTCAGTTTGATAACCAATTACTTCGATTTCTTTGGTTTCTAGATATTCAAGGGTTAAACCTAAATCAAGAATTGATTTAGCTCCCGCACAAACAACAGCAATATTTGTTTTCGCTAACTCTTCTAAGTCAGCTGAAATATCAAAACTTGTTTCTGCTCCGCGATGAACACCGCCGATGCCTCCGGTGGCAAAAACTCTTATTCCCGCTAAACTAGCGATAAACGCTGTGGCGGAAACGGTAGTTGCTCCATCAAGTTTTTTACTAACAACGTAAGGGATATCTCGGGAAGAAGTTTTTAAAACACCAGCTCCTTTTTTACCGAGGTAATCTATTTCTTTATTTGTTAAACCGATTTTTAAATAACCATTAATTATCGCAATTGTTGCGGGAGTGGCGCCATTATCTCTTACTATTTGCTCTGCTTGCAATGCCGTATGGACATTTTGGGGGTAAGGCATTCCATGAGAGATTATTGTTGACTCTAGGGCCACAATTGGAGTTTTGTTTTTAATAGCTTCGCTAACTTCTAAATTTATGGAAAGATATTTTGTCATATTGTTCACTCCTTTAACATACTAATTATACCACAAGATTCACCATTTGTTAATCAAAACAGTATTTGAATAAAAACTTACATTATGCTATAATAGAGAAGTAAAAAAATACCAATGAGGAGGGTTTATGAAAAAGATTTTTAAGTTGTTTTTACTAGCAGGGCTAATAATAACTTCATTTTTATTCGTGCTGTCTCCGCTTGTAGTTAATGCAGCTACAAGAGAAGCATATCAAATTATTACTAATCCTGGGGAAAACATGGCTAGTGAAGTTAATATTAATTGGCATTCTGATATTGAAGGAACTTTTGTGGAGTATACTTTAAAAACTGATTCTGATTATTCTAATGCAATTAGAGTTGTTGGTTCAGTGGAAGCTCTTGACTTTAATGTACCAAATGATAGTACATGGACTGTGTATGACTTTTCTAAAAGGAATATTTGCCGAGCAACATTAAGTAACTTATTACCAGATACGGAGTATAAGTATCGAGTCGGTAAAACAGTTTTTTCTAAAGATTATTTCTTTAAAACAGCTGGCAGTGGCAGCTTTACCTTTATTAATATGTCAGATCCGCAATTCTATGGTGATGCATCAGCTCAAGTTTGGTATAATTTGATGGCAGATGCTTTTGTCATTAACAAGAATATTTCTTTTGCTTTGCTTAATGGTGATGTTGTTAATCAAGGAAACGAAGGCAGTTATTGGGATCTTTTCTTTGATAATCATGAAGTATCGCAAATAATGGTTGCGGCGGCAACCGGTAATCATGAATACTACGCTGGTAGTACAACAACTGTTGATGCGAGATTCTACAATGCGCATTTCAACAATCCCGATAATGGGGCTAGCAATCTTTTAAATTCAAGTTATTATTTTATTTATAATAATGCTTTATTTGTTGTTATTGACTCGCAAAAAACCGAAGGGGGAACTTGGGCAACCCAAAAAGTTTGGTTTGAAGAAGTTGTCAGAGCTAACCCAACACAATATATTATAGTATCTTCGCATATTAGTATTTATGGCGCGGCTAATGGTGATAACTCTGTTGCGTTAAGAAGAGAGTGGACACCACTTTTTGATAAATATGGCGTTGATCTAGTACTAACGGGCCATGACCACATTTATGCTCGCAGTAAAATAATATATAACGGTGAAGAGACAAGCGACCGATTTAAAGGTACATGTTATGTTATTGGTGGCGTGGCTGGTAACGGAACAAAATATACAGCTGATAAGCTAGACAAAGAAAAAATGGATAAATGGTATGAATTAAAAACGAGTTATGGAATCGTCACCGTTTCTTCCGGAACAATTAGTTATCGATGCTATGATATGAATCAAAATGTCATTGACACCTTTATTCTCCCAGCAAAAAGAACTAGTAATGCAGATCAAGACTTTGATAAAAATATTTTCTTGCAAGAACTAGCAATTGTTGCTAATGACAATGATCGGACAACAGCGCGGTTCAATTGGCCGAAAGAAGCCTATGGTCATGTTGATACAATTACATTAAAGGATGATAAAGATAATCAATTAGATTCTAAATTTATTTTTATGGATAATGAAAACTATTTTGATATCTCTGGCTTGACGCTTGATGCAACTTATAAATATAAAGCGGTAATTAATTTCCGCGATGGTTCGAAAAGTGAGCAACAAATAAGTTTTAAAACAACGATTAATTATGGCGATGTTAAAATAACAACAAATAATTTAACAAGCCAGGGATTAGAGTTAGGTTTTAATATTAATGTTCGTAGCGATTTGCTTAATGAAGTTGGTCTTTACGTAAAT
>DATESD010000069.1:0-4087 GCA_035270985.1 Bacilli bacterium
GAACCCACGTCCTTATACTCCCAAAGTATACCGTCTACCACTGGCATACACCCCGATAAAAACAAGACGCTTTTTTTACGCGCTCTGCCAATTGAGCTACACCGCCATGGTGGCAGTGCAAGGACTCGAACCTTGAACATCGTGCTCCTAATGCAATTTGATGGTTGCTGGCAGCGTCTTTATTAAAAGATTGTTTAACGTTTGTCGAAAACTTCCTCGGCAATACCCAGAACTTCCGCCAAGAGGAAAGTAATCGGAACAGACAAGATACCCGCTCCTGCAATAGCAAGCACACAACCTGCTGTGCGGATCAATGATTTACTAAGAGAAATGTAGAAATGACCTTTATCCTTCATTGAACACCATTCCCTTTCTTCCTTTACCATATATACATTATATCATTATTTTTTATAAAAATCAAATGATATTACTTTTGGTGGAACATCTTGGGATCGAACCAAGTCCTCTTGCTCTTGCTCTTCAGGCAAGCGCGCACCAGCTACGCCAACGTTCCATATATATTGGCTAATTAGCCAATATGGTGGGGCATGAGGGATTTGAACCCACGGCCTCGAAATTAAGAGTTTCTTACTCTACCAGCTGAGTTAATGCCCCAAATTGCTTATCAAAAGCGAAATCCTCTGCTAAACAGACACCTGTTTTCTAATTATTCTTTGGAGGTTCAATTCTAAGCGTTAATTGAGTTCTAACATCACCCTCGGGGATAAATAAACCACACCAATCGTTCTCTTGACAATACAGAAAGAACATATCAATATCATTAAGAGAATAACGATTTGATGCCCAAGAACCTTTTACATAATTTGTGGTTTTTGTTGCAAAAATCATTTTTCCTTCTTTGATATTTTCAGTGGATTTTACTTGAACTCGATATAATTTATTTTGAATTTCTACTACGAAATCATACCTGGCGTTAGCTGTCAGTGGTTTGGACACAACGCAATTCTTTTTTGCAAACACTAAAGCCGCATATTGTTCTCCGATATCTCCCATTGAAACTGTGTTTAACATAATAAATATCTCCTATGCTTTTTCTTCCATTATTATTGAAAGTAGCATAAGAATAATTATTGAGACCTGTCCAAACTCAGTCAATTGCATTAGCCACTGTGCTAAAGGCGCATAGAAAACAAGACGGCTTTATAAACTCGTTTGATCCAAATTCAAATGTTTTTTATAAAATTTGCAGTAACCGTCTTAATTGGCGCGCCGTGCAGGATTTGAACCCGCAAATATTGGTCCGTAGCCAAACGTTTTATCCAGTTAGACTAACAGCGCACTTTAATAACCTGTAAGATTTGTAACAAGTCCATTGTGATGTACTTGATGCCGATCGATTGCGGATTCGTACTAAAGGAACATTGTCTCTGATATCGTCAACATAGAGATAAAACAGCATTTTCAAGTTCCTTTCCTTAACCTTATATACACATTATATCATAATTTTTAATAAAAATCAAATTATGATATAAATTCCATCACTATAAAAATTGGAGTAGATAACGGGATTTGAACCCGTGACAAAAGCATGGCAAGCTTTTATGTTACCGCTACACCATATCTACACATTGATTAAAGAATTTCAAGACACCTTTTTTTTCTTATAGTGAGGGTATTAACCTCGTAAAAAATTTATTTTTGCTGCTTGTGTCTATAATTACTTGCAATTTAGTTCAAACATCTTTCACCACGTGAAGGTATGCAAGTACGAAAGATCGGGGGAACTGGGGTTCGAACCCAGACTAACGCCCTCAGAAGGCTCGAGTTTTAGAGACTCGCGTGCTACCGTTACACCATTCCCCTATATATATTATATCAAAAATTTTAAGAAAAATCAAGTAATGGGAAAACGATTTGGATTTACAATTTGCGCAAACCGCAAAAATTCACGGTCAACAAGTTGCATATCCTTAATTGCATCTTCAATTTCTACTTTTGGTTTAATCTTATCTGAATATTGTTTAGTTAAATCTTCAACCATCTCTTTTAAGCTTTTATAAGATTTACATCTTTTAGTCATAAGAGATTCGTCTCTCCGTTGCTTGCAGTAAATACAAACGTATGGTTCAAGAATTTCGCAACCATATTCATAAGGAAAAGTGGTAGGATCATTATATGTTTTAATATACCAGTGAAAATCAACCCATTTATGATTACAAGGTATAACGAGTTTTTCTTCTACGACTTTTTTCTTTTTCAAAAACCCAAACACATAAAAACTCCTTCTTGTTTAAATGGTGTGCTTGGAGAGATTCGAACTCTCGACCAACGACTTAGAAGGTCGTTGCTCTAATCCGCTGAGCTACAAGCACATAGTGGCAGGAGACGCGCGAGTCGAACACGTTGTCACGAGATTTGGAGTTTCGCGAGGCTGCCCCACCCCTTAAAGACTCGTCTCCTAAATTGGTGGACATGATGGACTACAATCATTTCGAGGAGATCAGACCTCTTCCATCACTCGAGTGCATCCCGAAATCTCGAGATATGAATCGTCATTCATCCAAAAGAAACGTTAAGATTGCATGACCTGGTGCCCAAGGTGGGATTCGAACCCACAAAACGCTGGTTCTTAGCCAGTTGTCTCTGCCGTTTGACTACTTGGGCATAATAAAAAACTGTCTTAAGTTGACAAGCTACATATTCGTTCATCTATTTGTATAGCGGCTTGCTGTCATTTGTTCACAGATCTCCGCTTTCTGGTAAGGCGTGAGGGGATTGAACCCGCGTCTTATGATAGACAGTCAAATATGCTAACCGCTGCACCAATCCCCGACGTGATAAGGTAGACTATTGCGAACATCCGGTCTACCAGCGGGTCCTATTTAGTATATGATAAGAAGGTTCTATACTTTTTATCATATGGAGTTAACAATGGTGGGCAGGGTGGGATTCGAACCCACTCAGCCAGCGGCGGCAGATTTATGGTGCTTTATCCGAGAATTGAACTCGGTATTTAAATGTTTGAAATCCTTGATTATTTTGGGTTTCAATCATTTAAATTTCTCCGTATAAAACCAGTCTGCTCCAACTCTCCAACTTTGGCGCCCGCCCATATTTATAGTAACTAATTGGGACAACTCGGGTGAAACACGCACTTGGTCACCAATAAATTACTATTTAGGTTGTACGGATGGGACTTGAAACCCATATCGCCTATCAAAGGCATCATCCTTAGAATACCGTACATATGAATTAACATTATTGCTAATGCTAACATTAATAAACACTATCGCGGAAATTACTTGCATAATTTCTACTGTTGACTTGCCGATTTGGACAACCGCGCGATAATCGTTTAATAACGAAGAGTGCTAAACGGATTCAAAACACCCCCACAAACTTTAACCGGTTTAGTGAGCGGTATTGGTACTGACGGTAGGATTCGAACCTACGACGACTGCGATATGGTCGAATATCTAAGGTTTGAACTTAAATCACAGACCACTCAGAATCAGAATATTTAATGTACTAAATATTCGAACCTTCTCTGCCCGCTGTATTTCTTATACAGAATATTCGTCAGCGCAGCATTCTAAACCACTGAATTACGTCAGCAAGTACTGAACACCGAGTATACAGTGTGTTCCACCCCTTTGTAAACGGCGGGTGCTTTTTGTAGGAATTTCCCACTACTCTCCTTTGGTGAAGCTACAGGGAATCGAACCCTGATAATCTGCTTGCAAGACAAATGTAATAACCGTTATACTATAACCCCATAAAAATGACTTGATTGTCTGATTAACGATAACATGTAAGGAAAGACTAACCGTAAGTAAATCAATCCGCAGTCATATGATATTTCAATCGCACATACTTACTACTCCTTTGATTTTTATCTTCTTTACATACATATTATATAATATTTTTTGAAAAAGTCAATTAAAATTTATACGATGTGGAATCCCGATTCTCCACCACATGCGAGCCGCGCTCGTGGGCCGTAAATCCACGACTTTAAGGCAGCAACTTTTTCTCGCAGTTTTTATTGATCGTCTTGACTCGTATAAATTTTGTTGGTGCGAGCGGTGGGATTCGAACCCACAGCGTTTCTTAAGTAGGGGATTTT
>DATESD010000070.1:0-2545 GCA_035270985.1 Bacilli bacterium
AGAATATGTATATATATCGGCTATTGCTTGGGAAGATAGGAGTAGTTTAAAGCGTTCATTTAATAATGCGTTTGGAATTAAGCCAAAAGAAATTGGTATTCACCTATGGCAAATACAAGATTTAGACATTGAGAAAGTGAGTAAGATGATATGAGTAAAGAAAGAGCAAATCATATTGCACGTTCTACCATAAACACAGGACACGGAAGTAAAGATTTAGTTGAGTTGAGAAAACTTGCATGGGACTGCTTACCATTTAGTTGCTTTGCTGGTGGAGTTGACACAAAGGTTTTTGATGATATTAAAGAGGCAATTAATATATTAGAAAGCGAGGGCAAGTAAATGGAAACAATCATCATTAATGACCACAAAGAATTATACGAAAGGCTTGCCGATGCCGAATTATTTTTCTACATTGAAAACGATGGTAAAACCATAACTTTTGAAAGCCCTGTTAATAAATACTATGATCCTCTCAAAAAACTTGGATATGGGTTTTATGGAAACTTCGCCAAATATGTCTATCATCTTAACGAAAACGAGTATTTAACAGATATTATTCATGGTGCTTTCGTATATTATCAAGAGTGTTATAACAAGCAAATTAGATTAAAGATAAAAGAATTAGAAGAAAGGATATAAAGCAAATGAAAAAGGAGAAAGAATATGAGTAAAGAATTAGAAGCGTTAAAAAGTATAAAGGGAACTATTATATCTTCAAGAATGGGCGATTGGGGATTTGAGTATCGCTATCTTAGTGATATTGAATCAACAAAAAAACATTTTGATATTATTGAACAAGCACTGAAACGCAACGAACCCGTTAAGTTGTTAAAAGAAAAAAAGTATCTACATGAGTTTGAGTGGTATACGGTGTTCGGTAAGTGTCCATTATGTAAACATTACAATCCATCTACTGCTAATTATTGTGGTAATTGTGGTCAAGCATTAGAAAAATTTGATTGGAGCGATGAATAACAATGAATAGTTATATATTTATAGGAACTGAAAAAGATTTACTTGATAATGGTTTTACTTATCGACCACATTATGATAATTTTTGTTCGATTTACTCAGAAGAAGATTGGAAAACAAGCCAAGATTTACTTATTGAAATAGATAGCAAAACAAAAAAAGTTAATATTTATATTCACACTCTAAACGGGCATAGAAACAAAACCTATTTAGAAGAAGGACTTTATCTTATTCAAGTTGACATCTACCCCGTATATTTCAAAGTTATCAATGAATTAATCGAGAAAAACATTATTAAGGAGAAAGAAAATGAGAGAAATTAAGTTTAGGGCAAAGGTGAAATATAATGGTAACCATTACCTTGCAGGCGAATGGGTTTTTGGACACTATCACCAAAATGAAAACGGAGTTCATCTTATTTTTGATAATGAAGACAACTATATTGAAAACATTGGTGATTTTACAGCATATACAGATGTTGAAATTGACGAAACCACGCTTGATCAATACACAGGGCTTAAAGACAAGAACGGAAAAGAAATCTACGAAGGCGACAAAATTAAATATCAAGATAGAGATTATAGTGAAGTTTTTGGTCAAGGTGATGTCTATTATGATGGCGATGATTGTATGTTCAAAATAAGGTGTAATAATGTGATTTTGTTCTTTATGAATTTATTGGGCGAAGAATTAGAAGTCATTGGTAATATCCACGATAAGGAGAATAAGAATGTATAAAGCAATTTTAATGTCGATTAGACCACAACATTTAGTTAAAATCTTAAATGGTGAGAAAACTATTGAGATTAGAAAGACAATGCCTAAATGTGAATTACCGATTGATGTGTATTTGTATTGCACGAAAGGTAAACCACTATTTAGACTACCGACAAACGATAAAAAAGAGTGGTTCGTAGAAGTTCCTTACGGATGGGTTGTTGATAAAAAAACGGGTTTCAATGGTAAAGTCGTTGCTAAGTTTACGCTGAATAAAATTGAAGATTGTTGCGATATGAGCCTTCCTGAATTAGAAAATAAATCATTATTAAACATTAATGAAATATGTTCTTATATAAAAGCAAAAGAAGTTGATCCAAAAACGGTTTACGCTTGGCACATTAATAACTTAAAAATATTTAATAAGCCGATGGAGTTAGGTGAATTCTCTACTTTCAAAAGAGAAACAATTAGTTGTGGTATGGATTGTCCGCCTTATACTGATTGGGTTGAATATAGAGTTCGCAAAGCACCAAAAAGTTGGCGATATGCTTATGTGAAAGATTTTGCCGTTTTCTATTTTCCTGAAGTTTAAAGCGAGTTAGAAATGGCTAGACCACCACAAACATACAAGGTAGTTAGATTATTCAAGGCTAGTCCTACAAAGAAGTTAAACATAGTTGGTAGCCTGATGGTAGCGATGAAAGATTTAACACCACTAGCACTTTGGTTGTATCAACTATTTCTATTTGCTGAAAAAGATATTAGCCCTAGTTATGCTTTTATTAGTCATTTACTTAATTGTAGTATTAGTTATTCTAAAACATTAGTAGAAGAACTATTAGTTAAAGGT
>DATESD010000071.1:0-9590 GCA_035270985.1 Bacilli bacterium
GTTGCAGGAGCAACTTCCATTTCTGTAGCTAGATTTAAAGTTGCACCAACTTTAACATCGTCGCCAAATAAAATAACACTAGTTGGTGCTACAAAATCTTGTTTACAATCCGGTGTTTCTGGACATGTAGGACAAGTAGGACATTCTGGAGCTTCTGGACATGTAGGGCAATCAGCATTTGGATACAACGCGTCGCATTGAGCTTGAGTTGGATCTGCTTGTTCCGGACATGGGAATAACTCAGTACATTCCGATTTTGTAGGTGCTTCACATTCTGGGCATTCAGCATTACAGCCAGCCAGTACGAAAAGACCAAAAACTAGTACAAGGGCAATAGCCCATTTTCTAACGTTTTTTAACATAATCTTTTTCTCTTTTCCTTTCTTAAGATAAAAGTTATCTCTCTTTTTAGAGATACATATATATTATATAGAATAATATATCTATTGTCAACCTTTTTCAAAAAAAACTATAGTTTATTACATCTTTTTAAGAGATTTTTACATCTTTAGTGTTTTTTTGAAAATCAATTGATTATTTTGTTGGGATTTAAGATGTTTTTCGGATCAAATACTTGTTTTATCCCTTTCATCAATTGTACTTGTGTTGGTCCAAGGATATCAGCTAAGTATTTTTTCTTGGCGTAGCCAATCCCGTGTTCACCAGAAACTAAGCCCCCAACATCTTTTGCTTTTTTATACATTTCATCAAAAACATCTTCTAATAATTTTGGCCAAGTCCCCTTATCCAAATCATCACGACAGATATATATATGTAGGTTGCCATCGCCAGCATGGCCAAAACTTGGAATTCTTACTTGGTATTTCTTTGCTAATTCGTAAGTGAAGTGAATATACTCACTTACTTTAGCGCGAGGAACAACAACATCACATTCATCCATATCTGTTGTTGAAGATTTTATAGCTTCTAAAAAGGCTCCTCTTGCCTTCCAAACTTCATCTTTTCTTTCCGTCGTGTCAACAATCAAAACATCTAAGGCCCCTAATTCATTGAGACACAAATCAGCTGCTTGTTTATACTTAGTTTCAATTTCTTCAGTAGTAGCTCCATCAAACGTTAAAAGAATATATGCCGAGTTTTCACTATCTGGGAACTTTCTTCCTAAGAACGTTTCTGCAAAACTTATCGTTTCACGGCCAAAAAACTCAATCGCTGTCGGGTCCGTTTTTGATTGTAGAATTTGCGGAACATTTTCAATTCCTCTCCGCAAATTTTCAAAGGGCACTAATAGACTAATAGTTTTGGTTGGTAGAGGAATTAATTTTAAATAAGCTTTAGTTATAATCGCTAAAGTCCCCTCACTACCAATAATAAGATTTTTTAAAGAATACCCTGTTGTATCTTTAACAACTTTTCGCCCAAACTCTGTTATCTCGCCATTAGGGAGAACTACTTCAATTGCTCGAACCCAATCTCGAGTTACACCGTACTTTACAGCTCTCATTCCCCCAGCGTTTGTTGAGATATTGCCACCAATAGTGGCACTTTTTTCACCCGGGTCCGGAGCATAAAAATACTCTCTCGCTTCTACAAAGGCATAAATATCCATTAGCAACACGCCCGGTTCAACAACCAAAACCATATTCTCTTCATCTAATTCTAAAATTTTATTCATTTTTGTGGTATCTAAAACAATTCCGCCTTGAACCGGAACACAAGCGCCAACCAAGCCGGTCCCACTGCCTCTAACAGTAACAGGTATAACCTGTTCATAAGCATATTTCATGATTTTCACTATTTCATCACGGTTAAGTGCTTTTATCACTAATTCTGGGTGGCTAGTTATTGTTCCGAGTTCGTCTTTGCCATACTCCTCAGCAATATCATCACCAGCAATAAGGCGATCAGCAGTAATAAAACTTTGGAAAAACTTAATATCTTTAATATCGATTTTTTTATACATTCTCTTCACCTTATACTAATCCTTTCAATGTTTTAATCTCCGCAATCAACTTCGGTAATATTTGAAAAACATCACCAACGATACCATAATGAGCAACATCAAAAATGGATGCATTTTTATCGTTACATACCGAAAAGATAATTTGACTGCCTTTCATTCCCGCAGCAAATTGAACAGCTCCGCTAATGCCAAGCGTTATCAATAGTTTAGGCGCTACCGTTCTTCCTGATAAACCGATTTGTTTGCGTGGATCCATTAGCCCTGATTCGATTAAAGGTCTTGTTGAAGCAAGTTCAGCGCCTAACAAGTTAGCTAAGACTTTGGCTTGAGCAATACATTCAGCATTTTTAAACGGCCGTCCGATAGCAACAACAACCTCTGCTTCACTAATATCAACACTCGTATCTTTGTCTTTAATTTCTAATAATCTCATATTCGATGATAAGTCTAATTTAGCAACATCCATAAAAATAGTTTCTCCGTGAGGAGCAACTTTCTCTGGCATCCGGAAAATCTTATATCTAACGGTCGCCATTTGGGGACGATTGTTAGGGCAAATAATTCCTGCCATAATATTTCCTCCAAATGCTGGCCGGTTTTGAATTAAGTCCGAATTTTCTTTCATCCCTAAAATCGTGCAATCAGCAGTTAAGCCAGTCCTAAACCGCGAAGCAATTCGTGGAGCAAAGCTTCTTCCGATTGATGTCCCACCGTATAGAATTACACTTGGTTTAATTTTATTAATAAAGTCGGCCATCGCATTAGAATATTTTTCAACATTAAAATGGCTAAATTTTGTGTGTTCATAAACATACAGCATATCAACGCCAAAGGACAAAATCTCATCTTGATGTTTTTTAACATCATCGGTGAAGATTATAGCCGAGACTTTCTGCTTAGTGACCTTTGCCAATTCTTTAGCTTTGCCAATTAATTCAAAGACAACGGGATGAATTTTATCATTACTGTGTTCAACAAAAACACAAATTCCTTGCCATTCATCCTTATTAATCGCAACGACTCGTTCTTCAAGAAACTCAAAAACACCTTTTGGACCTTTGCGAACACATATTTTGCACATTTTGCAGCCTGCATTGATATCTAATTTCTCGTCAATATATTCAATGGCACCAAATGGACAAACTTTTATTGCTTCTTGAGCAATCTCATAAGTTACTTTTTCATGATTAATTATTATTTTCCCCATCATAAACTCCTACAACAGTTTCAATTGATCCATTTTGTTAGCGATTTTAATTGCTAGTTCTTCATCTGAATCAATCCATAATTCTTTATCTGTATTTTTTTCTGGTGGGAACATTCTTTCAACTTGTGTTGGTGAACCCTTCAAACCATAATGACTTTCATCTTGATCTTCCATATCAGCAAAAGTTACAATTCTTGGCTTATAATTAAGAAACTTTAGACTTCGCTTATACGATGGTAGCCGTGGAGTAAATATTCCTTTTTCCACTGTAATCAAACAAGGATAATTTATTTCCCAAACTTCGATTGTTTTATCCATGCTAACCGAAACAATTATTGATTTATCTTTAACTTCAATTATCTTCTCCACATAAGCAATATGCGGGATACCTAAAGCTTCTGCTATTTCTGGACCTACTTGCGCTGTATCACCATCTGTTGTTTGTTTGCCACAAATTATTAAATCGAAATCCCCAATCGTTTTTATCCCTTGCGATAATGTATATGATGTTGCAACAACATCAGCCCCGGCAAATTTTCGGTCTGATAGTAAAACTGCATCGTCACAACCCATCCATAGAGATTCGTTTAAAACTGCCGTTGCAGCTGGTGGCCCCATCGTAATCGCTGTTAAATGTGCAATCTTTTGAGCCTTAATTTTAAGCGCCGTTTCTAAAGCATATAAATCATAAGGATTCATTTTACTATTAGATCCGTCTCTAATTAAAACTCCCGTAACGGGGTCTATTTGGACTTCCGAACTGGCCGGAACTTGTTTAACACATACAACTATTTTCATAAAAATTACCTCATTTTCAAAAAATCAAGCGTTCTTTGATATAACTCTTTTTTTTCTTCTAAACTGTCATAGCCGTGTCCTGCTTCATTAATATAGAATAAATGAGAATTAAAGAACCGAACGCTATAAATTGCCGATATTAAATAATTAACGGCTAAATCTTTTTTACCATGAATTATTAAAACTGGTTTTTTGAATTTTTCAATTCCTTGATAAGTATTATATTTGTCAACCGATGCATACATTTCCTTCGATAATTCAAAAGTCCCCATCATCATGTTGCCACTTTCTAGTTTAACGCCACTTTCAAAAGCTTTCTTTATTTTTTCAAGAATAGTTCCTGCAGGAGACCATAAAATCATTTTATCAATTTCAGCAAAACGCTTTGCGGCAACCATCGCCGCCACAGCCCCACCCATGCTATAACCTAACAAGATTATTCTTTGCACGTTGGCAACCTTCTTCGCATAATCAAGCATTAAATTGGCCTCTGCAATTAAAGTATCAAACGTAAAATCTTTGAATTCACCATCCGATTCGCCATTTCCACTAAAATCCATACGGATGCTTCCCATATTCTCAACTAGCAACAACCGCGACAAACTGCGAAAATGACCAGCATGTTCTGTCTTATTACCCGTAAAACCATGGTACATTACCACCAAATCGCCGCTAAAATTTTCTGGCATTGTTAGAAAACCTCGCAATGTTTTACCTTCTTTATTAGTAATCTCAATATTTTTAATCATCTTTTCCCACCATTTTCAAGGCATTACGAATGTGCCCTTTTGTTTTATATAAATATTCATCTATTTCAGATTCTGTTTCAACACCACTTAAAATAGAAAACAGGGTTTTTTTGACTGTTTTATACTTAGCAAACTTGCCGCGCGCTTCCTCTAGAGAAACTCCTGTAATCTCGCAAATAATATTCTCCGCCCGAGCAATTAATTTTTGATTAGTCGGTTGCACATCGATCATATAATTTCCGTAGACTTTACCCATTTTAATCATTGATGTTGTTGTTATCATGTTACACATCATTTTTTGCGCCGTACCTGCCTTTAGTCTCGTTGAGCCGGTAATAACTTCTTCTCCCGTTATTGCTTCTACAGGGTAATCTACAAGCGCCGCTAGGGGACTCTTACCTGAGGTAACAATACAGCCCGTTAGGCACCCTTGGCTTTTCGCGTATTCGACACCACTAATAACATAAGGCGTACGCCCACTAGCAGCAATCCCAATTACAATATCTTTACTATTTAAGTTAATCTTTTTTAAGTCAATAACAGCTAGTTCTCGTGAGTCTTCGGCCCCTTCAACAGCTTTAATAAAAGCCTTTTCGCCACCAGCCATTAAACATTGTACCATATCAAACGATACCCCAAATGTCGGCGGACACTCAACAGCGTCAAGAATCCCTACTCGACCGCTTGTTCCGGCGCCCATATAAATTAGACGACCATCTTCATAAAAAACTTCGACGATCTTATCAACTAGTTTAGTTATTTGCGGTAAAGCTAATTTGACTGCCTGCGCAACAGTTTGATCTTCATTATTCATTTTTGCCAAGATTTCGCTTGTTGCTAGCAAATCAATATCTGCGGTTTTAATATTTCGTTGTTCTGTGCCTATATTATTTAAATTTACACTCATATCTATTACCCTTTCAAATGTCTTGCTTGTGATGGTGTAATACTGCCTAAGATCGCAGGCCTCTTAGCGCCCGTCGCGCTACATACATTCCCAGGTTTTCCTTGCAGCGTTAAATAACCTAAGATAACAAAAGCTATTGCTTCTTTCGCATCACTATTAAAGCCAAGATCTTCTTGGCGTAAAATCTCACAACCCAAGATTTCTTTCATTCGTTTAATTATATAATTATTATGGCTTCCACCACCGCTAATAACAACTTCATCAAAATTCTTAATATACTTTTGATAATTATAGCAAATTGCATATGCCGTAAATTCCGAAATTGTTGTGATAATATCTTCCTTAGCGTAATGATCAAAATTAAAATTATCAGCCATTAAGTCCATGTTAGTTTGTGAATACTGTTCGCGGCCCGTGCTTTTTGGCGGTATCTTCATTACAAACTCATCTTTTTTCAATTCATTGAAAATCTCTTTAATTACTTTACCACTAAGCGCTATTTTTCCCCCATCATCATAGGGCATGTTGAAATACTTACTAGTAAAATAATCAATCATAATATTGCCAGGGCCACAATCAAAAGCAATAACCTCATCAATTGAGCAGCCTTTACTTAAATAAGTTAAATTGCTAATCCCGCCAATATTTTGCAAGATAATATTTTTTTCATCACTACGGAATAATAAATACTCCGACATCGGCACTAGTGGCGCACCTTCGCCACCAACGACAATATCCGCCGTCCGAAAATTGGCGATTGTTTTGATTCCCGTTTTATTAGCGATAACCGAGGCCTCACCTATTTGCAGGGTTGACGGAACAAGGTTATCTTTATGTTGGGGGTTATGCCAAATAGTTTGGCCATGACTAGCAACAAAAGCAATATCTTCATATTTATATGTTGTGTCTAATAGCAACAAATCAATCGCCTCGACGAACTTATCCCCTAGTTCAAAATTTAGACTACATATTTCTGACAGTTTAGCTGTTTCATCAGAAAGGTTACGCATTATTTTCTTTTTGAAATCTAGGCTATACGGCAAAGTAACAAACTTTACCAATGTAAACTTTTCATCGACTATTCTAACAAGGCTAGCGTCGACGCCATCTAGCGAAGTTCCACTCATTAATCCGATTGCAATCATATTTTATTCTTCCTTTTTGCGAGAAAATAAGCTCCATAAATCGGATCTGTACTGCCGATAACAGGCTTTAAATTAATATTGTTTTTTTGTAGTGCTGTTAGTAGTGATTTCTGAACAATTTCACAATGACAAATCAATCCACCACGGAAACCAATAACAGCTTCATTAGATAGTTTAAGCAAACGGTGGACAAGTTTAACCTCAGCAGCTAAATCACGTCCGCATTTATCTAAAATCCGCCAAGCTTCTTTATCGCCTTTATCTGCTTCCTCGCAAATGAAATGCGAATAAGAAGCGATATGGTTTTTAGTACTTGAATAAATAAACCCTTTAAAACCTTCTAAAGAAGTAATATTAATCTTCTTCATGAATTTCTCAGCTAATTTGTTGACCTTGTTATGGCGTTCATAATATTTGATAGCTTGGCAGACCAACGATTTAACCGCAAAATAAGCTGAGCCTGTTTCGGTTAACATATGCCCCCAGCCACCGCCGTAACGAATATCCTGGCCATTAGTCGCACAAACAGCACTTCCAGTACCAGACAAGACCAAGACCCCTTCGGGGTGTTTGTCCTCAATAATCGAATATAAGCCAATAATTATATCACTAGCAAAATCAACTTCAACGCCCAACTCTTTACTTAAATTTTGTTTTAGCTCCGTTTGGTTTTGGATTACTCCTAGTCCAGAAATACCCATCTGCACATAAACGACTTCATATTCATCTTTCACGTGGTGAAAAACACTTCTCACTAAATTAAAAATATTTATAATCGCTTTTTCGTGAATAACTGCCGGACTTCCCGAATCTCCTATTTCTTCATAGACGATATTAGCATTTTCATCAATAGCTGCAACTTTTGTTTTTGTGCCACCGGCATCAACAGCAATTATTACTTTCTTCATTATTCCTCACCTTTAATTATTAGTTTGAATCTATCTCCTGGTTTTATAAATGTTAATGTTTTTCCGTCGCAAGCAATTTTGCCAACAACATTTACTCTCTCATCTTTTGGTAAATCTTCAAGCATTAAACAAACTTCACCCTGGTACCGCGCAAATAACTCGTTATCAATAGTGATATCTCCTTTTTTTCGCTCAATAGCATTATGTGAGGGAATCTGTCCTTCTTTTAGGCGACAAGCTGAACGAATAAAACTTTGTGGTTGATCGATACGGTTACGGTGTCCGAAGCACAATTGACTCTTTTCTGTTTCTGTTAGGTTCTTATTAACGATTATCGGTATTTGAACAAGGTCATAATTAAATTGAGTGGCCATTTGAATTTCTTCTAAACTTGCATAGCTATCCCCAAAGAAAACCTCATCAATTCCTAAGCCTCTAACTTCTGATAAGATTGCCTCCAATGGTTGATGCCGATGAGCTTCAATTGTGGGCAAGCCTTCATACATTGGTGGCCGTTGTTGATTTTGTGACGGAATATACATCATCACACTCAGTCCATATTTTTTAAATATTTGGTTGCGGCGAATAACTTCTTCTCTTGTTAATCCGGTGTATAATTTAGGATAAAAGTTATGACTTATTCTTACTTTATTTAAATCAACACCCTTGTTTTTAAAATATTCTAACTGACTATCATTAACAGTTGAAGCGTTAAACTCCACAATAAATTTTTCTTGTTTACATAGCTTAACAATATCATCATTACTAAAACCATAATCAAGGCGTAAAGAATAAATATCGGGAATGACAAATTTTTCCATCATTGGTTTTGAAACATCAAGAATAATTTTAATATCTAGTACTTTCGCCTTCGCGCAAACTGCAATCAGCTCGTTCACAAATCCTTCGTTCATTTCCGGAATATGGGCAGAAATAAAGGCTCGATCAATACCGTTATCTTTTAACAACTGCAAATACTCGAGATTTTTAACTAGAGGATACTCTTTTAATCCCACATAAATTGAGGCGCCAACTTTAATTTTTTCCATAAGTTTTACCGGTAAGCACCCTTCTGGTTTTATTTTCCCTACTAAATAATTAACAACTGTGTTAACAGAATTCGGAGTATATTCGTATAAACATAAATAGTTTTTAATTTGTTTGAATCGAAAAATATCATATGGCGATTTAGTTGATAAGACAAATAAATCCCCAGCAGTATTAAACAACTGATTAACTAACTCTACTTGCCCAGGATAATTTGCCGCACTATATGTACAAACAAGCACTTGTTGATACTGTTTGGCTTTCCTAACTAGTGCTTCTATTTCTTCATGATTTGGACTTAGACTAATTTTAAGTGCTTCACCATTTAAATTAGTGTGTTTTAGCGCCCTAACAATACTACGGTCACTAATGTCTTCTTCAACAACTGTCATCGCAAACGGTGACGGCGCTAAAACTAAAGTTGTTAAATTAGGGTTTATACTCTTTCCTTTTACTAAAGTTAATGACTCATCAACGATTTTACTGACAAAGTCTTTGCTTTCTTTGTTAAGGATTATTTCCTCTTTTAATCGATATGTCTTGTTAACAAACTTATCTTCATATGCTTTTTGTAAGCTATTCTTGTATGCCAAGATTCTTGCTATTTTTTCATCAAGCGTCGCTAGTGGAATGACCCCCGCAACAACTGCTTGATGGATTGCTTCTAAGACTTCGACTTGGTAATCATAGTTTGAAGACACAATAAGCAAGTCTTGCCCAGCAAGCAAAGCTTGAACTGCGCCACTAGCAACTCCGTAGTTATCAGCAATCGCCTTCATCTCTAGAGCATCACTAATAATTAATCCTTTAAAGCCTAAGTCTTCCCGTAGTAAGCCTGTAATAACTTTTTTGGATAGCGTAGCCGGAAGTTGATTTTCTTCTAAAGCCTTAAAGAAAATATGGGC